>CCSC01000003.1 GCA_000756735.1 Candidatus Rubidus massiliensis
TAACTTCACAGCATTTAGTTTGAATTCACGATCGTATTTTCTTGGATTTGTCATAGACTTGTTCTCTTTGTTCTAAAAATTATTCATTGTCTATGTTCCTTTTGTCCAGTAAATTGTAGCAAGGGCATTTATATGGTTGTATATAAATATTTCTTTATTTATGTATGGGTTAACTGAAGATTTTAATCGATGGAGGTGATCTCTATGAGAGACGATGTAGTGAGACTGAGCTTTGACATATCTGTACATGAACATGCCTTGCTTAAGGCGGCATGCGCTGAAGCTATGATTCCCATGAAAGATTTTTTGCATGATTTAGTATTGAGAGGAATACAAGAACTTAAGGACAAGAAGCTGCAAGAAAATCAGAAGAGTCAAAAGCAAGAAATGAAAATTTAACCTAGGATTATAAATGTCTAGTTTTCGCACTACCGGTGCTTTTGGCATACTCTGTCTTCTTTGTTTTGGATGCACAAGGATACCACAAATAAATGACGACAATGGGGTTTCATCGATAGTCAATAGCAGAATAGCTAAGGATACCTACTGGAATCCGGGCTGTTACCAAGATGAACGCATTTCGAATGCCATTCAAGAGCTTCTTCAACAGGAATTAACTGCTGACTCAGCCGTTCAAATTGCTCTCCTTAATAATCCACAAATCCAAGAAATGTTTGAGGAGATTGGCATTGCGCAAGCTGATTTAGTCGAAGCTGGACTTTTCTCAAATCCAGCTTTTGATATTATTTTTCGTTACCCTGATAAAAGCAATTTAAAAACAAATATCGAATACACTATCACACAAAGCTTTATAGATCTTTTTCTTATTCCTCTTCGTATAAAAGTTGCTAAAGCAGAGCTGGAGCAAACAACATTGAGAGTCACTAATGAAATCCTCGATTTAGCCTTTGAAGTAGAACAAACTTTCTATGAACTACAAGCTGCAGAACAAGACCTGAAATATATTAAATCTATTGTGGAATTAACTAGTATTCATAGTCAGCTTGCTTCTAGGCAAAGAATTGTTGGCAACATCTACAAATTGGACTTTCAGCAAATACAATCTAGATATTTAGAAGCTAAGCTAGAGATTGCAAGGATTCAAAATGATATTATCCGCTTAAGAGAAAAATTGAATAGATTACTGGGTTTCTGTGGGGATATTCAATGGAGGATTTCGGATAATTTACCTGAGATAGACTATCAAGGATTATCTATAGCATGTTTAGAGTCTGTGGCTTTTAGTGAGAGGCTTGATTTACAATCTGCTCGTTTTGATGTCTTACGTCTAAGTCGCATGTTAGGGATCAAGCAATGGTGGGTTTACACACAAGGACGGATAGGCATTGGAGGAGTAAGAGAATTAGAAGGGAACAATGTTCTCGGCTCTGCATTCTCTGGGGAAATTCCGATCTTTAACTATGGTCAAGCCGATCGTATGCGCATTCGCGCAGAGTTACGGCAAGCTCAAGATCATCTAGCCGCTTTAGAAATTCAAGTTTTATCGGAAGTAAGAGAAGCTCATAAACTTTTAATGAACAATTTAGGAATCATTAATGATTATCGAGCTCATATCATTCCTCTACAGATTGAAATCTTAGAATCATCTGAAGAGCTTTATAATGTAATGGGTCTTGGCGTTGATCGTCTTTTAGAAAATAAACGTCAAGAATTTCAAGCCTATAGCAACTACATTATGTCACTACGAAATTATTGGATGGCAAGGGTTCAACTCGATCGAGCTTTAGGGGGTAAATTGTATCTAGTTCTATCACAGATGGATTTGGAAATGAATATGTACGAATGTAATTGTGAAGGAGTCTCAGAATGAAAAATTTCTTTAGATTAATTATTTTAGGACTTCTTTGCATTTCACCTCTCTATGGTCAGATGGATCATTCTAAGATGCAGCAACAAAAGAATGATCAGATGGATATGCAAATGGATTCTAAGATGAAAAATATGCCTATGCAAAATCATAAGCACAACAATCAAAGGGAAGAAAATAGGCAAAATATTCAAGAAAGTAGAGAAGAGACCAAGATTGAAAATCAATCTGATAAAGATAAATTAAGACATCCTTCAGTTATCACACCAAACGTAGGTTCTCTGCCATGGACGATGGATGGTAACGTCAAGGTTTTTCACCTTATCGCAGAGCCTATTCAAAGAGAATTTTCTCCAGGATTCTGGGTCAATTGCTGGGGATATAATGGCTCAAGTCCCGGCCCAACAATTGAAGCAATCGAGGGAGATCGCGTTAGAATTCTTGTGACCAATAAATTAAATGAGCCCACATCAATTCACTGGCATGGAATTATTTTGCCTAATGGGATGGATGGGGTAGCTGGTTTAAATCAGAAAGCGATTCCACCAGGTGACACATTCAAATATGAATTCACTCTCAAGCAGAATGGTACATTTATGTATCACCCTCACGCTGATGAGATGTTTCAAATTGCCATGGGTATGGAAGGGTTTTTTATTATCCATCCAAAAGATGGAGACAATCCACCTATTGATCGCGATTTTGCAATTTTCCTGCATGAGTGGCGTATTCCCATGGGCAGTAAGACTCCTATCCCATTTGAGATGTTAGATTTTAACATTTTCACTTTCAATAGTGTTTTGTATCCAAACATTGAATCTTTAGTTGTTAAAACTGGCGATCGCGTACGCATTCGTTTTGGAAATGTCATGATGGGGACTCATCCAATTCATTTACATGGCCATGAATTCCTCGTGACAAGAAGAGGAGGCAAAAGACTTCCCCCAGCTGCCCAATATAGTGAGGTGACAGTCCTTGTTTCACCAGGAGAAACAAGAGATATTGAACTAATCGCTGATAATCCAGGAGATTGGGCCATCCACTGTCATAAATCACATCATACAATGAATCAAATGCAACATGATCTTCCTAATTTAACAGGGATAAATAAACAGGGTATTGAAGAGCGCATCAAACAATTTTTCCCAGATTTCATGGGTTTAATGAACATCAATGGAATGGGAGATATGTTCGAAATGTATGGAACCAATGAGATGATGGACATGGGTTTTAAAATGAAATATCCACAAAATCTTTCTCCCATTGGCAGCCCTGGTCCATTCGGCGTCATTGAAATGGGTGGCATGTTTACGATTTTTAAAGTGAGGGATAATCTGACAAGTTATGCTGATCCAGGTTGGTACAAACATCCCCCAGGGACTGTCGCTGAATCTATTCATGGACCTAATAATGCTCAGATGCATGATGGAAAGAAAATGCAAAATACGATGATGAACCATCCTAATATGCATGGAATGCAGCATGATATGGGCTCAATGAACCATGAAACATCTAATATGAATGATATGAAGAAATTTCCACATGCTGAATTAAATAGAGAAAGCTGGTTTAGCCAAGAAGAAGATAAATTGGAGCCCCACAATCAACAGGGAAATTGGATGCAAAGCAAGCCTGAGGATAGTATGGGACATATGCATGGTGGTCATAGTATGAAAATGGGAAATATGCAAGGGATGTCTCAGGAAATGAACATGCCAAATCAAACAGAAGGTCATCAAATGCAACATATGGGGCACTAAAATGAAATTTTTATTTTTATTTTGTTTCATTTCATTCGGCTTTGTTGTTTTTGCCCATGAAGGACATCAAGAGCAGATGCAACAAAAAGAACATGTTCAAGAAAAAGAGGAAGGTATCACAGAAAAAAACAAGCAATCTGATATCGGAGGAAGACCTCTAACATGGCTGCAATGGATTGGAACTTTACACTTGATTTTTTTGCATTTTCCAATTGCATTGATCAATATGGTGGCTATTTCCGAACTATTATTTGCTTTATTCAAAAAACCTATGTTCGAGATTTTCTCTCGATTCATGTTGATTGCTGCTGCGATCATAGCACCTCCAACAGCCTTATTAGGTCTAATTTACAGTTATTCGGCCACTTATAATGGCTTAATGGAAACCTTTCTTTGGTGGCATATGTGGTTTGGAATCTCAACCGCTATTTTTACTATCGCTGTGACATTTACTAGAGAATATTTTGGAGTTAGTCGGCTTTACTACAGTTGCGTGGCTTTCTTATTTTTGATGATAAATATCACAGGATTCTTTGGAGGAGGGATGACATTTGGACCGTACCATATGCATCCACCTCTTTAACTATAATCAAAAGGAGGCAATTATGCCGCATCGTGAAAATCAAGGAAATGGAGGAAAGCACAAAGAATTCCCTCAAGCAGATTCACCGCATTTACATGCGATGATGGAATGTATGAGCATTTGTGTCGCTTGCTCAAAAAAATGCATTGAAGAAGGTCATAAAAAAACAGCCATTCTTTGCGCGGAATGCGCTGATGTTTGCGCTTTAGCAATTAAGTCAGCAAGCAATCAATCCGAATTCAACAGTCAAATTATGGATCTTTGTGCTCAAGTCTGTAAACGTTGTGCAGATGAATGTAAAAAAATGCAAGCAAAACACTGTCAAGAATGTGCTGAAGCATGTCAAGAGTGCGCTGAGGCTTGTTCTGGAACACATAGTTATCGTTAATCATTAAGGCCTGCCTTTGGTCAGGCCTTAATCAAATTTTTCGGGTGAAATGAAAGTGGCAAGTGAAAAACTTTTTTGGTTTTAAAATCAAAAATGAGCCGGAGCTTATATGTTTACTTTAAAAAATGTGGTTATATTTTTAGCAGGAGCTGAATTTTTTCATACCTTCGTACACATCATGCTGGCTTACGCCAATCAATTTCCTTTGGATATGAAGGTAGTAGTTCTGACTTCTACAATAAATATGTGGGGAATCATCATTAATGCCCTAATTACAATCGCTCTTCTGTTGTGGGCAAGCCGGTTACCAAAATAAATTCTTTCAAAAAGCTTCTATGAGCTAGGCAAATGAATAATGATCTGTTTGAGGATAACCCCCCATCAATAGCATTGGGATTTAATCAGCTTCATTTAATGACTTCTTTTGTCAGTGAATCTATCTTATTCTTGTCCGTTTTGTGATGTGGTGTTGGATCGCAGGCTGTAATCACTAAAGTAATTATAGCAAGTAAGAAAATTTTTTCCATAATAACCCCACTTTGTTTTTCATTTAGGCTAACGGTAATCGCATTGCAATGATGAAAGATAGTAATGTCCTATAATTTCAAGCTAATCCGCAGCAGGCATAAATGTAAATATATAATATTTGAATGGATATTTTTTCCATATCTTAAATGAACATGGTCATCAAAGTCGAATTTCACGCAGTCTTAAAGCGTTTCCAATTACAGAAACAGAACTTAAACTCATCGCTAACGCAGCAATAATGGGATTAAGAAGCAAACCTGTAAAAGGATAAAGAACGCCAGCTGCAATCGGAATGCTTAAAATGTTGTAAATAAATGCCAAGAAAAGATTTTGGCGAATATTATTCATCATGGCATGACTTAAGTGAAGGGCACGCACAATGCCTACCAAATCTCCTTTTATTAACGTCACATTGGCGCTTTCCATTGCCACATCTGTTCCTGTTCCCATAGCAATTCCAACGTCGGCAGCAGCTAAAGCTGGGGCATCATTGATGCCATCGCCTGCCATCGCAACAAATCCATCTTTCCCTTTAGCTTTTTGAACAAATTCTTGCTTGTAATCTGGTGTTACTCCTGCATGAACCTCATCAATATTTAATTTATTTGCAACGGATTGAGCTGTCTGCTCGTTATCACCAGAAAGCATCACAATTTTTTGTCCAAGTTGATGCAGCTGCTGTATTGCATTAGCTGTTGTGCTTTTAATGGGGTCACTCACTGTAATTAAACCAACTGCTTGCCCATCAATAGCCACAAACATCACGGTTTGGGCTTGTTTTTGAAGCTCCTGAGCTTTTTGCTGAAGTGTAGCGACACCGTTGATTTTTCTTTCTTGTAAAAAGTTAGGCTTTCCTACCAAAACTTCATGATTTTCTACCTTTCCTACAACACCTCCACCTGTAATAGATTGAAAATTTTCAACTTTAGGTAGACTAATGGATCTTTCTTTAGCACCTTGAACAATTGATGCTGCTAAAGGATGTTCGCTATTTTGCTCAACAGCAGCAGCAAAACGCAAGATTTCATTTTCTTTTCCATTCTCATTTGAAATCACTTGGGTGAGTTTTGGTTTACCTTCTGTCAAAGTGCCTGTTTTATCAACAACTATTGTTGTAACCTTTTCTAGTTTCTCAAGTGCTTCAGCATTCTTAATCAAAACACCAGCTTCTGCGCCTCTTCCCATGCCTACCATGATAGACATTGGTGTTGCAAGACCAAGAGCACAAGGACAGGCAATGATGAGAACAGCTACTGCATTGACAAGTCCATAGACAAATGAAGGCTCAGGTCCAATCCAAGCCCAAACAATAAAAGTCAAAATCGCTACCAAAATCACTGCTGGAACGAAATAACCTGAAACAGTGTCAGCCAAACTCTGGATAGGAGCTCGACTGCGTTGTGCCTCTGCTACCATCTGTACAATGCGGGATAAAAGCGTTTCACTTCCAACTTTTTCGGCTTGCATTAGAAAACTACCGGTTTGATTGATAGTTGCCCCGACAACGGAACTACCAATTTCTTTTTCTGCAGGAATAGGCTCACCAGTAATCATAGACTCATCAATAGTACTTTTCCCTTCAGTAATTTTTCCATCAACCGGGATTTTATCTCCCGGACGAATACGCAAAATATCGCCAACTTTTACTTGATCAATGGAAACCTCTTTCTCCTCGCCGTTCACAACGATGCGAGCTGACTTGGCTGCTCTTCCTAACAAGGCTTTGATTGCTTGACTTGTTTGGCTCCTAGCTTTGAGCTCGAGGACTTGACCGAGCAAAACTAATACCGTAATGATAGCTGCTGTTTCAAAATATAAAGGAACCTCTCCCTGATGTAAAAAAGAGGCCGGAAAAGCATGTGGAAAAAAGAAGGCAATCACACTGTAGAGATAAGCAACACCTACTCCCAAAGAGATCAAGCTGAACATATTAAGATGCCGATTGACTATAGACATCCAGCCTCTTTTAAAAAAAGGCCAACCTGCCCATAAAATCACAGGTGTACTTAAAATAAATTGAAGCCATCGAGACAAATTTTGAGAAATAATTTGATCAAAAGCAGAAATCATATTAACCATAGCCAAAAGAAGGACTGGAATAGAAAATGCTAATCCTACCCAAAACCTAAGGCGCATATCTTTGTATTCTGCATCATCAACTTTTGCCTCAATATTTTTAGGCTCTAATGCCATCCCGCAAATGGGACAATTTCCTGGATGATCTTGCACAATTTCGGGATGCATAGGACATGTATATTCAATAGGGGAGTTGATTGATTTATTTTGTGACTGAGATGGCGGATGAAGGTATTCATCTGGTTTCCTTTTAAAGCTGTCCAGACAATGTTGACTGCAAAATAAATACTGCTGATTTTGGTAATCGAACTTATAGGTATCTTGTTTAGGATCAACTGTCATCCCGCAAACTGGATCTTTAGCCATACATACCCTTCATTTTAATTTAAACCTCAAGATAATGATTGGTTAATTTAGAGGAAAGGATTACCTATTGACACAAATAGAGCATCAATATACCATACGGGGGTATAGTAAAATGATTTGGAATATAGGAATTTTCGTTATGCCGAACGATACATGTTGTAAACACAGCAAAACTCAACATCCCTCTCACCACGAACAAATGCCACATTTAAATAGGGTAAGTGGGCAAATAGAGGGGATCAAAAAAATGATTGATGAAGGAAGATATTGTCCCGAGATCTTAAACCAGCTTCGCGCTATTCGTTCAGCTATTAAAAGCATTGAGTTACGCATTTTAGATACACACCTCTCCTCTTGTGTAACTGAGGCTTGTCTTTCACAGGATCAGAATGAACAAAGGAAAAAAATCGACGAAATTCGCGAACTTATTAAACGATTTGAATGAAGCTTAAAAAATGGAGGCCTGAATGGAATTTTCTAGTGGAATTTCGCTAGCTGCGATTGAAGAGTTAGATCAGAAGGAGCACACAAAGAAAAAACTTGGGATATTATCAGCTGCATTCATAGGAGTTTTTCTTTTGGTTCTGGGATTTCTTGCTTTTTCACAATCAACAAGAACCAATAGCACAAGCTCTCAAATCATTCAAAAATCTCATTGCGGATGTGGAAGCAATTGTTCGTGCGGAATGACTTGTAGTTGTCATTAAAAAATTTTGAAAAAGCATTTTAGAATGTTCGTTAACATCTCATAAAATCTTTTCAATTAACAAAAGGAGAAAATATGAAAACGTTATTTGGTTTTTTAGGAGCCTCTCTTATGGCAGTTAGCTTTCTTTCTGCTGCACCAAATATGTCAAGTTGTCATTGTCAAAATTGCAACTGTACTCAAGAAAGGCACTGCGGATGTTTTTCTAGAGGATGTCAATGTTCATCTCAGGCTTGTCAGTGCAGTGAAAATTGCCAGTGTGGTTACAACTGCGCTTGCGGAAGCAATTGTGCTTGCAAGTAGATTGATCATAAACCAGCATTTTAGGAATGTTTATTGAAAATAACATTCCTAAAATGCAATTATAACTAGATCGCATATATGCGTTATAAATAGTATTCTGAAAATATCTATTCGTTACATATTGTTTGTGGCTCATGAATCATAAACATTTCACATCATAGCAAAAAAAGATAGGACTACAATAGGAACCATATGAACAATTTCTTGTGGTCTTTTTGGACATTTTTCTGGATAGTTTCGATTGCTCTTTTGCCTATTTCAGTTTCGGCTTTGCCGACAACTGCTAATTCAGAAAAAAAAGGTAATGTTATGGACTATGAGAAGCTCAAGATAAAGTCATTCAAATACTGGGATCTTTATCTTCACGAAAATCAGTGCTATCTAGGAAGAACATTTGTTCAACTCAAAGATGAAAGTGGTATTGAAGATTTTATGGATATCAAAGAAGAAGTGCGAGAAGAATTTTTTCAGATTGGTCAAAACGTCAAAAAGGCTCTTAAAACTCTATTCAAACCGGATATGATGAACTACGCTGCTTTGAGTAATACGTCTCGTGTCATTCATGTGCACATCATTCCTAGATACAAGGATACAAGAGAATTCAATGGAGTAACGTTTAAGGATACTCGTTGGGGGCAAAACTATGTGCCTTATGATCGTTCTTTTGTTATCGAGGAATCAACATTATTTAAAATTAGAGACGCTTTAAAAGGCCAGTTGTGAATTCACGAGTTAGAAAATTTTTTTCTTATTACAAGCCCTACTTAGGACTTCTCAGTGCAGATATGATGTGCGCAGTGATTGCTTCTGCAGCAACGCTAGCCATTCCATTATGCATTCGATACATCACGACAAATCTCCTAGAGGTTGGTTCAAACGATGCTCTCCATCAAATCTACATGATGGGTGGTGTCATGCTTGCTTTGGTTGCCATTTACACCGCATGCCATGCATTTATTGATTATCAAGGGCACATGATGGGTGCTTTGATGGAAAGGGATATGCGCAATGAGCTATTTGAGCATTACCAAAAGCTTTCTTTCAAATTCTATGACGAACATAAGACTGGTCAGCTAATGACACGGATCTCAAATGACACATTTGATCTTGCTGAACTATACCATCATGGCCCAGAAGACATTGTCATCTCCTTGCTGAATTTCATTGGAGCCTTTGTCATCTTAACCATGATCAATGTCAAATTAGCTCTCCTTGCCTTTCTCTTTATCCCTATCATGGGAATCTACGGGTTTTGTACAGCCAAGAAAATGTATGCTGCATTGAGAAAAAGTAGCAACAAAATCGGGGACATTAATGCTCAAGTAGAGGATACCCTTGCAGGAATCAGGGTCGTCAAGTCTTTTACCAATGAAGAAGTCGAAAAGAAAAAATTCTCTCTTGAAAACGACCATTTCGTCGCGAGCAGAAAAAAAGGATATAAAGCAGAGGCTTACTTTTATGATGGCTTGATTGCTTTTACCCAGCTCATGACAATCGCTGTTGTCATATTTGGGGCAGTTAGCATTGTAAAAGGGTCTTTAGATTTGGCTGACTTGCTTACTTTCCTGCTTTATATCGTGATCCTCATTGAACCGATTCAACGACTTGGCAATTTTATCCGTCTCTATCAAGAAGGAGTCACTGGATTCAACCGATTTATGGAAGTTTTGGAGGTTGAACCAGACATTCAAGATCTCCCAAACGCTCATGATTTGACCCATGCCAAAGGGGAAATAGAATTTCAGAACGTCAGCTTTAAATACAAAGAGGACTATGATCACGTTTTGAAAAATATCTCTTTGAAAATACACGTTGGAGAATATGTCGCTTTGGTGGGACCCTCAGGTGCGGGGAAAACCACTCTGTGTTCTTTAATCCCTAGGTTCTATGAGGTTAATGACGGAAAAATATTGGTTGATGGTCATGATATTAAAAGCACTAAGGCAAAATCTTTACGAAAAAATATTGGCCTTGTTCAGCAGGATGTCTATCTCTTTGCAGGCACAGTTGTAGAAAATATTCGTTATGGAAAACCAGATGCCACTGAAGAAGAAATCATCATCGCAGCCAAGCAAGCGAATGCTCATGATTTCATTATGACTCTTCCAAATGGATATGCGACAGATATTGGACAGCGCGGAGTTAAATTATCTGGCGGTCAAAAGCAAAGGCTCAGTATTGCTCGTGTCTTCTTAAAAAATCCGCCTATTCTTATTTTTGATGAAGCAACCAGCGCGTTGGATAATGAAAGTGAAAGAGCCGTACAAAACTCGCTTGAGAAACTCATTAAAAATCGCACCACACTGGTTATAGCCCACCGTCTTTCAACTATCAGGAATGCCAAGAGAATTCTCGTATTAACGGACAATGGCATCGAAGAAGAAGGAACGCATGACGAAATCAACGTTTCTTTTTTTATCCCCATCTGACCATTGGAAAATTTACCAATGAGGAAACACTCACGACCGCACTTATTGAAGCCAACTTGAATAAAACTCAATTCGAAACAATAATCTCAAAAATTTTTATAGAGTCAATTGATGAATCTGGATATTCCACTATTGAATTTGTTGTTAGCATTTAATAAACCATTAAAATCTTTGGTAGTTTGAGCTGTGAAACTTAGAGTCTTCATTATTATAATACTAGTTATCTCAATGGCCACGCTTATCGGCTTCATAGTGTTCCGAGGTGGCAAATGGGATAGATATTATAAGAACAAAATGTATCAACCTCCAAGAGAAGTTGTCGTAAATGCCTTAGATTTTTTTCAAACTCACGGAAATGCTCTAGACTTAGGATGTGGTGTAGGCAATGAAACTGCATATTTACTTGATAACGGTTGGGATGTTTGGGCCATTGATTGCGAACCTAAAGCTATTGAAATAATGAAGGGAAGAAGAGATATTAGTGCATCTCATCGACAACTTGTAACGAAAGTTGCTAAATTTGAAGATTTGAATTGGAAAATATTACCGCAATTCGACCTGATTTGTGCCTGCAATTCATTACCATTCTGTGAATCACACCAATTTCCATCCGTATTCGCATCTATTAAAGAAAAAATAAATCCTAACGGAAGATTTGCTGGTCATTTTTTTGGGATGAATTATTCCGGTTTTAGCAGCGCTGAAAAAAACAATATGACGTTTCTGACAAAGGAACAAATCATTAAACTCTTAGATGGTTTTGATATCGAGTATCTTCAAGAGATTGAAGAAGATGGAATAAGCGGTACTGGGCTTAAATGTCATTCACATATCTTCTATGTAATCGCAAGAAAAATGGAGAGTGTATCCAGACAGCCAGATTCGGCATTAGATCAAGTCCGTATAACAGAAGGCAAAAAAATGGATTATGAGAAGTTGAAAATAAAATCGTACAAATATTGGGATCTCTATCTGCATGAAAATCAATGTTATCTCGGCAGAGTCTTTGTTCAGCTTAAGGATGAAAAAGAGGTGGAAGATTTCCTAGATATTCAAGGACAAGTGCGAGAAGAGTTTTTCCAAATTGGTCAAAACGTCAACAAGGCTCTTAAGATCCTATTTAACCCAGATAAGATGAATTATGCGGCTTTGAGTAACACATCTCCTGTCATTCATATGCATATCATCCCTCGTTATAAAGAAACACGAGAATTTAACGGAGTGACCTTTAAAGATACACGTTGGGGGCAAAATTATGCGCCTTATGATCGTTCTTTTGTGGTCGAGGAATCAACATTATTTGAAATTATAGACGCTTTAAAAGGTCAGTTGTGAATTCACGAGTTATAAAGTTTTTTTCTTATTACAAGCCCTACTTAGGACTTCTCAGTGCAGATATGGTGTGCGCAGTGATTGCGTCTGCAACAACGCTAGCCATTCCATTATGCATTCGATACATCACGACAAATTTGCTAGAGGTTGGTTCAGAGGATGCTCTCAATCAGATCTATATGATGGGTAGTGTCATGCTTGCTCTGGTTGCCGTTTATACTGCATGCCATGCGTTTATTGACTATCAAGGGCACATGATGGGTGCTTTAATGGAAAGGGATATGCGCAATGAGCTATTTGAGCATTATCAAAAGCTTTCTTTCAAATTCTATGACGAACATAAGACTGGTCAGCTGATGACCCGCATCTCAAACGATACATTTGATCTTGCTGAACTATACCATCATGGCCCGGAAGACATTGTCATCTCTTTTCTGAATTTCATTGGCGCCTTTGTCATCTTAACCATGATCAATGTTAAATTAGCTCTCCTTGCATTTATCTTTATCCCTATCATGGGAGTGTACGGGTTTTGTACAGCCAAGAAAATGTATGCCGCACTGAGAAAAAGTAGCGACAAAATCGGGGATATCAATGCTCAAGTAGAGGACTCTCTTGCAGGAATCAGGGTCGTCAAGTCTTTTACCAATGAAGAAGTCGAAAAGAAAAAATTCTCCCTTGAAAATGACCATTTCGTTGCGAGCAGAAAAAAAGGATATAAAGCAGAGGCTTACTTTTATGATGGCTTGATCGCTTTTACCCAGCTCATGACAATCGCTGTTGTCATATTTGGGGCAGTTAGCATTGTAAAAGGCTCTTTAGATTTGGCTGACTTGCTTACTTTCCTGCTTTATATCGTGATCCTCATTGAGCCGATTCAACGACTTGGCAATTTTATCCGTCTCTACCAAGAAGGAGTGACTGGCTTCAACCGATTTATGGAAGTTTTGGAGGTTGAACCAGACATTCAAGACTTCCCAAACGCTCATGATTTGGCCCATGCTAAAGGGGAGATAGAATTTCAAAATGTCAGCTTTAAATACAAAGAGGACTATGATCACGTTTTGAAAAATATCTCTTTGAGAGTAGCCGTCGGAGAATATGTCGCTTTGGTGGGACCGTCTGGTGTTGGAAAAACCACCCTTTGTTCTTTAATCCCTAGATTCTATGAGGTCAATGACGGAAAAATATTGGTTGATGGTCATGATATTAAAAGCACTAAGGCAAAATCTTTACGAAAAAATATTGGCCTTGTTCAGCAGGATGTCTATCTCTTTGCAGGCACAGTTGTAGAAAATATTCGTTATGGAAAACCAGATGCCACTGAAGAAGAAATCATCATCGCAGCCAAGCAAGCGAATGCTCATGATTTCATTATGACTCTTCCAAATGGATATGCGACAGATATTGGACAGCGCGGAGTTAAATTATCTGGCGGTCAAAAGCAAAGGCTCAGTATTGCTCGTGTCTTCTTAAAAAATCCGCCTATTCTTATTTTTGATGAAGCAACCAGCGCGTTGGATAATGAAAGTGAAAGAGCCGTACAAAACTCGCTTGAGAAACTCATTAAAAATCGCACCACACTGGTTATAGCCCACCGTCTTTCAACTATCAGGAATGCCAAGAGAATTCTCGTATTAACGGACAATGGCATCGAAGAAGAAGGAACGCATGACGAATTGATTGCCCTAGATGGCACTTATGCTAATTTGTATAACATGCAATTAAGAATCGAAGATACTGGAGAAACGCATGATTCAGGGAATTAGTCATATTACTTTTTTAGTGAATGATTTGGATAAGTCATCTTCTCTATTTCGTTTCGTATTCGATGCCGAAGAAATTTACTCCAGCAATGGCACAAATTTCTCGCTTTCTGATGAGAAATTTTTTCTCCTCGGCGGTATATGGGTAGCTTTGATGAAAGGAGAGCCAACCGCTCGTTCTTATCAGCATATTGCTTTTCAAGTATCAGAGGATGATATTCCAATGTACAGAAGTCGGATTGAACAACTAGGATTAGATATCCTTCCAGGCAGATCAAGGCATAGAGAAGAGGGAAGCTCATTATATTTTTATGATTACGACAATCACCTGTTTGAATTAATTTCTTGATCCCTTGAAGAAAGATTGGCATTTTATCGACAACACACAAATGGAACTCATGATAAAAATACGAAAAGCAAATAGCGAGGATACCAATCAATTAGCAAAACTTTTTTTAGAGGTGCGCCAAGCTACATTTACCTGGGAAAGTCCGGATAAATTCAAGCTCGAGGACTATCAGAAGGCCACAGAAGGGGAAACAATCTTCTTAGCCGAAGACAATCAGAAAATTATTGGATTCATTTCTGTGTGGGAGCACGATTCGCCTGCATTTCTCCATCACTTATTTATTTCCAAATCTCACCAAAAGCAAGGAATAGGACGTCTATTGATTCAGAGTCTTTCTTCTTCTATCCCATTACCCTATAGATTAAAATGCATCGTAAAAAATGAAAACGCATTAGCTTTTTACCTGAAGAATGGCTGGTCTATTGCAGGTAAAGGCATTAGTGAAGATGGCGATTATTTACTCTTAGAGTTGCCAAAATTAGAGAGTCCGCTAAACAAAAATTAAGATGTGATTTCAATATCGAGACATTTGAGGAGATTGATCGCCTCTGGAAATGAAAACTTTGCTTTTTTAAGGTTATTCGTCTGAATATCAATGCCATAATTCTTTGCATTTCTGAAGTCAGACTTTGTCAAATTGCATTGATGAAATAGAGTTCCCAGTAAATCGGCATCGGAGAAGTCAGCCTCTTGTAAATCAGTGTTTGTGAAAAACACTTCCTTTACCTTGGAGCCTCTGAAAGAGATCTCCTTTAACTTCAAATCTGTGAAATTGCAGGTTTGCAGAATGCTCTTGATAAATTTGATATGAATGAACTTATCGCATTTGTAGAAATCAACACCCACCATTTTACATTCCTCAAAAATGATGTCTTGCAGCCGGCATCCATGGAGCTTTACCAAGCGGAGATTACAATTCTTGAATCGACATCCTGAAAAATGATGGATCTCCATCGTGCCATTTAGGTGCTTTTTTTCAGAGGTTCAAGAGCATCCAGAAGCGACTCAAACAACCACACAGCAAGCAACATCAAGTGCTAAAATTGAACCGTTGCCACTACCTGAGGCGCCTAAACCGAATTAGCAAAAGAAATCTCGGTTGAAGGGTTGGCTGGAATGATGGCCGGATTGGAGTACGAACAACCTCAACCTAGAAATCCTCCAATCTCTACTCTTGATCAGTTTTTAAGAGGAACAGAAATCAGAGAAGGTTCCATTCATATTCTTTATCACCCTAGAGATAAAATTAATTTCTACACAAACAATATCTGTTTTGTTGCTTATCCGATTGAAAAAGCTTACAAAAAAGTCTTAGCAGCAGAACTGATTGAACAAAGCAAACTAAATGAAAATGAGACTCTTAGAGATCTATCGCCAAAATTGGAGACTTTTAGAAAAGAACTCCAGGAAAAAATCAAAAAAACTGAAGAAGATATTCATAATATGGAGCAGCTGGGAGCATTAGATGACGCCATTGAACCTTATGCAACTCGATTAGCTCAACTAAAGACTGATCTGAAAAAACTTTCGATACCAGAATCTGCTCTAGATATTACCTTAAAAGATCTTATGGATTGTCAGTCAGCCTATACTCAACCTCCGGAATCACACTATATTTACGATTTAATCGATCTATTCCTTATGCCGTCCAATAATCACCAGGTGGATTATGCGGAAATAATGAAAAGAGAGCTTCTTGCTCCCCTTGGAATGAAGAATAGTGGTTTTCATGATGTTCCAGGTACACATATGGACGTCACATTCAAAAACGATAAAACAGGGAAGGATGAATCTTATGTACCATCTAAAGACCATCCAATGAGATATGGAGCTGGGTTCGGAAGAACTTCTCTTTCGGATGCATCGAAAATGGCAAAAGCATTGGCCGACCCTCGTGGATTAGTCTCGGAAGATGGTGAAACTGTTCTTCTTACCCATGAAGAGCTAGACAATTTTTTCAAGCCACACGGTCATTATGAAGGCTGGGGACTCGGAGGAGCTGAATTAACATGTGGCGGTAAAGTCATTGATAAAGGGGGATCGCTAAATCAGGACCAGTATTCATTTTGGGTCGATCGTGAATCTGGAATAGGAATGATTGTAATGTGTAATTGTGGAAGAAGACCGGATGAGATTTTAAATGCCTTTAAAGGAAAGATTGAACAAATCAATTATCCGAAAGCAAAGCAGATAGCAAAAGAAAAGGAAGGGGCTCCACTTGGGATAACCGCTAAGCATTATTTCGATCATCCATTGGTCTTGGAAGATGTACACCAATTGTTCGAAGGCACACGTGGTCGAGTTGCCTTGCTTTTTGATTATGATACAGCCAAAAAAGGGATTATTCATTGGAGTGGCACTCCACTTGAAGTTGAGAAGCAAGATGATGGAGCTTTTCATGTAACAACAGCAGGACGGTTCGAAGGGTTAGTAATTAGAAAAATAGAGGGGAAAGCATCCGGAAAAGATTATTTAGCCGTAGGAGATACCTCTTTTATTGAAATCGAAGCCGATAACTTACCCTCTAAAGAAGATGTCGAAAAGGCAGAAAAACAATTTCAAGCATTTCGTGGACAATATAGCAACAAAGAACATCCTGAATGGGGTACACTAGAATTTGAAGTCCTAAATGATGAAAGCGGAAATATTTTGCTTGGTGCAAGAGATGGAAGTAAAGGAGACTTTGTCCCACAAAGTATTGTAAAGGCCGATACCAATTCCATCTTATTCAACGGACATGATCGACAACCTCCTGATAAAATGTTCAGGTTTGTGAGAGAATCTGAAGTTGCACCATGGAGACTTCAAGTTTTAGACTATGCCTCCAAGCAGTTCATTGAAGAGAGACCAAAGTCATAAATAATTTTTTCTGTTTCCTTTAATATTATCTCCATGACGAGTATAATAAGGCATATTTTTGAACCTTTCAAGGAGAGATTTATGCCTTTGATTCAAGGAAGCAGTGAAGACACCATCCATTCGAACATCAAAAAGCTGATAGGGGAAGGGTATAAGAGAAAGCAAGCTGTCGCAATCGCCTATAGCGAAGCGGAGAAATCTAATGGTAAGAAAGATCAGTTACAGGAAAAACCCTCTCGTTACAAATTCTCCTCTGCAGGGCAGAATTATGGCGAAACGCAGCAGTTTCCATACTTGTGATCTTTATTCAGCGCTTTTTTCTTCCTCTGGATATACCTCGGGAACATAGTGAGCAAAATTTCTTGATTCTCTGTCACAGATGAAAACTGAAGTGACGGATGCCGAGCCGCCTGTTTCTACCTTGTCACTTTCATGATAGACGCCGTTCCATGCCTTTTCTGTCGCAATAGCTTCTGTCGGCGCTTCTACTTCCACCATAAAATACTGCGTGTATGCAAGTCCCACACGCCATTTTGGAAATTTTTTATTCATAATCCTCTAAAATTATCATGTTACATCAATATTTCCTTGAACTACTCCTGTGCAGGTCCAATCCGTGTTTGCTGTGATGCAAAGAAGTTGGATCGTATCATATTGATTACTTGAATCAAGATGTCCGCCAATACCCATTGTCGTGCTGCGGTTTCCAAAATAAATCGTCTGTCCCGCATTCTGTGCAATTTGCCAACCACCAGAACCTTTACCAATTACCCAGACCAAATCCCCCACATTCGATACAGAAGGCAATGTCATCGTGACTAGACCCAAATTGTTTGCAATATAGCCGTTATTCACATCCATGACTTGAGAAGGACTTATCACTTCTGTGAATGGAAACTTGGAAGCAGGCGCCCATTTTATCCCCTCGACAGTTGATGAATCAGCCGTCAAAACATCATTGTCCGATCCAACTGGTAGTCTCACATCACCTGAAGCTGTTCTAACAATCAGATCTCCTTTTGTTGTAGTAGGAGAGAGGTTATTAAACGCTGTTGCAGGATCAGCCACATCCGAAAGATTATTGGAAACGGCAAGCAAGTCTATTACTTTGACTCCGGAATCTTTGATGACTTTCCCAGTATTATCGGCGTAAGTCGCAATATCATCAGTTATCGATGAGCCAGGGCCAATCACATTCCCTGATCCACTACCACCGGTACCAGACTTATCCAAATTATTAGTAAACGGGTTATAACCAAAGATCGTCATACTTACCCTTATGAAAAGTATGTTGCCCGGTTTGTCCAGCTATAGATAAATCCCGATCCATTATCGGGAATCTGAACCCGATTGATGAACCCATTGGCGTCATAGCCAAGCTTCCGGATAAACCATGTTGTGTGGTTCACGTTTTCATTGGGCGTGGCGGAAAAGCCGACATATAGAGGCTTTCCAGAGACGTCATTATCAAGCCTTTGCTCGTAAAAATCCGTCGTTCCCAAAGTGGAAGCGAGATTGTTGATTTGGTCGAAAATATTGGTGGGAATTGACATCGATCACACTCCTTTGACCACTAGCAGGAAAGTGCCTTTATCGAGGCAGACTCTTCATGTCTTCTCGATACTGCGATTTGTAGACATGGCCATCACTTTTGGAAATCTGCTCATCTTCTAACGTCTGATCGTTAGAGGCATATGCAGGATCCGAATGGATAGTTTCAGGTAAAATGCACCCATCCAGTGATTCTTCATGTCTAACATTTGGCATAGCACGACCTTGCGCAATGGTTGCTTTTAAAGATTCTTATGCTGGCTAAATGAAAACGATTCTTGAGAAAGGAGGGTAAAGGAGTCGATGAGTTCTAAGAGTAATTGATTTCTAGGCGGTTTGGTGGCTTAATGTTTGAGCAGTCCATCCGCGATTTTGAGATCCATACACATTCTGTGCTTGTCCATTCTTGCTATTGTAATAAGCCTTAACTTTCATTTTGATTAGATTTGTGACCGTCTCATTTTGGCTCATTGAGTCGAGCATAAACCATTGGCACCAATGCTCTCCAGATTGATCCGTCTTTTTAAAACTAGGAGCTGCAATGAATATTCCATTGCCATCTTTTGTCTGTTGCACCTTATAGCGTAAGATGATCTGACCGAAAAATCTCAGGCTAGCAACTCCCAGATATTTTTCTGCTGGAGTTTCATCGAAGGTTAAGAATTCAACTTGGCTGTCTTCCATACTCTTGATTTCCTTTTGTTAATCTTTGTCCTCATTCAGATTTTGTTGACCGCCGCATAGGACGCTCTGAAAAAAAGCACCTAAATGGCACGATGGAGATCCATCACTTTCGTCCACCACAATAAAGACTTTACCCGAATAATACAAATTATTCTGCACAAATTTTTATATATTCGTATCTTTTGATCGAGACGTCAAAAATCCTTATGGAGGAACCCCCTAGACATTGTCAAGAGCAAATATCAGGGAAACGGATTTTGATTCCCTTGAGGTTCAAGATAATCGATGTCTTTGAGTGCATAATCTGGAAAATAGGGAAGGGCATTTTTATAAAGAACAGGACGGCCTGTTTCTGCAATACGCGTGGCATTGTTATCTGTCGAGAAACTATTATCAGCAGTTCCAACCCTCACTTGCCATTTTGAGCTAATTTTGAGTAGAACCGCGAAGTTGTTCTGTTCCCCTTCCCATTGCTTAAGTGCATATACATCTAGTGGAGGTTTAGCCATATGGAGATTCCCTTTGTCCATGTGATCGATGGAATGACATCTTGTGTTTTATCATAATCAAGATTTTTCTTCACTGTTTGTCTCCTTCCTGGATTTTTTTGGCATTGGCATATACTCCTCAACCATATCCCTGATCAACTGAGAGACAGAATAAACCTCGCCTTTCTCATGCGATTTCTCAATGGCCTGACGTTTTAAAAAATCGTGATATTCCTTCTCTACGCGAATGCAGACCATTGTAGGCTCTTTAAATATTCTCTTTGCCTCTTTTTTCTTGTTTCCAGGCATTTCGGATAAAGGTCTTCGATTATGAGCCCCCACCCATCTGCAGTTCTCTTTGCAATAATCCCCATCTAGACTGATTAATTCGATCCCATCGCAATCCGAAGGCATCGGTCCCATCTCTTCGTAGAACTTGATGAAGGAATCTTTCCATTCCGGGCACATTTTCACTCCGCGGCCACCATAGCTCCTGTAGCTTTTCGCATTCTTGTTGTAGCAGAGCATTTTGATCCTGGTCCACGTCTTGTGTTCCTTTGTCCGGGTCATTTTATGGGTTGTCATCTACATTTTATCCTACATCAGCAGTTAAAAGTTCATTCATTACAGGAAATTCCTTTAGAATCATGCCTCTTAAAAACTTTGGAACAGAAAGGTTCTTCTCTTCAGCGAGCTTTTTAATCATGATGAAATTTTCAAAAGGGATAGCAAAGGAAATCACTTGGCATTCATTACCCTTCCATTCTATTGAGAAAGGCGTTTGCCTGTGATTTTTAGGATTCAGAGGATGATTTTTCTTGTGAACCACTCCATGACATGTATGACAAAGCCAATAGACGTGTAATGGACTGCCATAGTCTACGTGGTGAGCATTGAGCTTGCTGTGTTCAAGAGTGCAAAGATCGCAAGTAACAGGGCGGTTCAATTTACCTTCTTTTAATGCAGTGGCAACAGCTCTTCGAGCAATTTCTTTTTTTCGATATTCGATGCATTCTTCATCGCTAATCATTTGCTGGGTTAACATAAAGCGGGGAGTGTGCCTTTCATATGTATTGTATTTTCATGGGTAGAGTGCGTTTTTGAAGACGTATTCTCTGGTTTCTTTTTTCTCGGGCGTCCTTTGGCTTTTGCTAATGGCTTCACCTGTCCGCCTGTGATAAAATGGATTTTTTGAGCTGTATCTTCGTCGACAGTTTCATTCTTCTTAATTTTCCAGATTACCTGACGCGAACAACCGGCTAGCCTAGCTAGTTCATTAGTTTCCATATTATTTTTTCTTAGCCAAGTCTCAAGATCCATGTCGATCAACCTCCTTCTGTAATAGATAATACGCATCGTAAGATGTTTTTGTAAATCTTTTCGTTCCCGAAAAATCTAAAAAAATATAAATTGTGTCTACAAGCCTCCAAAGGCAAAAAAATTAACTTTTAATAAAGGACAATAACCACTATGATTCATAAGTAGGAGCCTGAAATGTTAGTGGAAATCAGAGAAAGACACAATGTGAATCTACCACGTGTAAATTCGCAAGGTGAAGTGAATATGCGGGTAAAAGAAGGTATGAGCGCAAAATGCTACTTCCAATGCCCCTGCTATTCCTTTCTGGGGTTTTTACAGGAGTTGGCATCATGCTAGCTTTAAAGTAAAAAATGACTCAAGGAAAAAAGGAAAATTATGGACAGGACAAAAATGGATAGAGAGTTTCTCGACTCGCTCGATCTCAAGAGTGCGATGGATCACATTATGGAACTGACAGACTCCGTGAAATACGATCTCGTCAAAGCAGAAAAGGACCATCAAAAGTCTGGAAAATACACCATGTCTTGTCTTTACCGCGTCCGCCAGCTCCTTGTAGATCTCGAAAAATTGGGACTGCAGTTTCGCAAGCTATCAATCGCTTATGAAAAAGAGTTGGAGGAGAAGAAACGCTTAAAAAAATAAGGCGAAAGGGGATTTTGACCTCTTTCGTTTGAAAATATCGATCTAAGACGAAAAAGGACAAAAATGAACACCCGTCATGAAGAAGACGCCATTCCAAATGGATACGCACGCGTCACAGAAATTCTCAAGCCATACACTTCTTTTGAAGGCATTGACCCATCCGTTCTTGAAAAAGCGGCTGATCGTGGAACACGTGTTCACAGCTACTGCGAGTTGTACACACAAAATCTTCTAATTGAAAAAGTCGACGATGACTGTCAGTCCTATGTCAATAGCTTTATCCAATGGTACGATGCCATGGTCGAAGATATTTGGCATCAAGAGTACCGACTTTTCTGCAAAAACTATCGATTCACTGGAAAGCTAGACATGATCGCCACCCTCAAAGGGGATGATCACGAAGCTTTGATCGATATCAAGACTCCCCAACAAGCCAGCTGTTCTTGGAAACTGCAAACAGCAGCCTACAGATACCTCGTCAGGGTTAATGACAGAATCGATCTCAAGCGGCGTTTATGCTTGATGCTTGATCGCAAAGGGGGAATGCCAAAGGTTGTCGAACATACCGATCACGACAGTGACGAGCGCTTATTTTTGGGTGCCGCCGAGCTGTACCACTTTTTCAGGTAATTTTATAAAAAACAAGATCTCAAGCCTCATACGCTTGTTTTTTTGTGATTTAATGTTTCTTATTGTGTTGGTTTTAATACTGAAAATCGTGTACTATGATGTGTAATACGAAATGTAAAATGCAAATTAGAGGTGAGTCATGAATCGAGGTGGATTTAGCTGGAAGAGGTTTTTGGGGTTGAGTGCATCAAAAGCTCACATCTCCAGAAAAATCGGTATTCCCTTTACCAAAGGGGGAAGACAACGCAAAGCATGGGCTGGAGGGTTGCTAGCCTTGTTATTTACAATGTTTTTTGATTAAGGAGTTGTATGTTTGATTTTGAAGAAGCGAACGAAGCCATAAAAAAGAATGAAATCATGAGCATCCAAGCAGGAGGAATGACAGTCGGGCAAGCGACTCTGCTATTGAGTCATAAGCTAGACTTAACGCCACTGATTAACCAAGCTACATGCCATGTAATTGTCGACGAGAAAAGCGCAAGTCAGGCTCTTTCAATGAGCCTACAAGCGCGTAAAATCCGGAAGCAATTAGATGAAACCCGACTCAATATTGTCAGACCCCATGTCGATTTCCAAAAATCGATCAATAAAATCGTCAAAGAATACGAAGCAAAGTTAGAGGAGATTGAGGAAAATCTTAAAATTAAACTGGACGCCTATCTCAAAGAATCCACATCCACCAATAATGCCTCCTTCATGGTTATTGAAAAAGAGATGACCGTCGAAGATGGAAAGCTTAAGAAGGTAAAAAAGTGGACTTGGGAGCTTGAGAACGAAAATTCAGTACCGCGCGATTATCTATGCATTGATGAGAAAAAGATCGCCGAGGCAGTGAAACAGGGGGTTCGAAATATCCCAGGAATCAAAATTTTTGAGAAAGAAGAAATCACCATGCGTGTGAAAAATTAAGGGAGTTGAATATGAGTTATGCAATGACGTTATCGGATACTCAAATGCTGCCAAAGAATTTGGAAGCAGAAGAGATCTTCAAATGGGGCCATGAGTTAGGCAAATGCCCATTTTACCAAAAGCTAGGACCAGGCGGAGTTATTGCCGTCGTCCTGACTGCAAGAGAACTAGGACTGCCACCCATGGCCTGTTTGAATGGGGGACTGCACAATATCGATGGCAAAGTTTCGATTAGCGCACAAATGATGAACGCTATGATCATCCGAGCAGGTCATTCTGCAAAGCTAGTTGAACTGTCCTCTCAAAGATGTGTGATTCGTTTTAAGCGGCGAGAAGAAAAGGAGCATATCGATTACACCTACACGGTTGAAGAGGCCCACAAAGCTGGGTATCTTAGCAAAAAGAACTGGCAGACCCATCTACGAGACATGCTATTTTGCCGCTGTCTATCAGGCGGAGCGCGTAAATTTATGCCCGACGTGATTGGAAATGTGTACATCCACGGTGAACTCGGGGATGAAACAATGCCACTTGTTCCTCAAGAGGTTCAAGAGCATCCAGAAGCGACTCAAACAACCACACAGCAAGCAACATCAAGTGCTAAAATTGAACCGTTGCCACTACCTGAGGCGCCTAAACAAATTGAGAATGTAAAAGTGGAAGGTTTTGAGGAATTTTGCGAAAAACACCTCGGCGAGGACGATAAGGTGGCTTATGTCCGTAAAATCGCTCAAGCTACCAATAAGACAGAAACTCAAATTATCAATTCAGCCGTTGCCAACGAAGCAGGATTTTTAACCGCTTTTGAGAAATGGAAAGCTGACCAAAAAAAGGCGGAAAAGAAAGGAAAGAATAAGGCCGCTAATGAAGCGACAGCAATCGCACCATCAGCGCCTCATTCTGATGAAATTCCCCAATCGATGGATGAGCTTATTTAAGCTTGAATCAGGGGTAAATTCTTATCCAATTTACCTCTGGTTTCTGATATTTGATGGGTTTGTCCATCAAAAATCAAGACGCTTACGCATTCCAACGATCAGACCAATCATAACAATCAGTCCAATAAATTGATAGACCTCACCAAAACTCTTTGAGCATTATTTGGTAGCTGGAGCCGGCTGAACTTGGACAACAGGTGCAGTGTCTTTATTTTTCACCTCAACAGCAACCGAAACATCAGTATCTTTTTGAAAGGCTTCCTTATCCACTTCCACTTTGATTGCCGTATCAGTGGCAATGTCATCTACAGCCTTAAACAATTCAGGCATTGCGGCGCATCCAGTTAAAAGCGAAGCCAAAGAAATCAATAAATAGGTACGAAGCATAAATCCCCACAGTTAAAATCATGGTTTAAATTCAAAATGATTCTTGGATATGTGGGGATTTGCGGACTTAAAGAAATGAGTCAATCAGACAAAAAACAACGTCTGATAATTGAGCTTATGTTGCTAAATCATTAAACATAAACATTTTAAGATGAAAATTCAAAAACACATGCTTAGAAGCAATCGTTTTCGTAACATTTTCTACTTTCTCTTGTACATAATCACATCTCAGAAGTCAAACAATTATTATGGACGGACATCCAACTTTCCAGCAATCCGGACAGATTTATTTCCAGAAAACCAACCAACTGATTCTATGGTTAATACGGATTTTCATAAAAATTATGGGTGTTTTTCTGAACTCTTTGATGTTTAGAAAAAGCAAACAGAAAGTTGGACATCCAGACAACCAGCTTTCTGGATTCCTTTCCAGTTGGTCATATGGTTGTATTTATTTTTGGAAAGATTTCATGATTTTCAACCAGTAATTTTGCGAAAAAGCAATTTTTTTTGCTATTTCGGATCCATCAAATTATTGATAAGCAATTGAGCCAACCATTTCTCATATTCTTCAGATGCCCATCCTTGTTCTACAACAAGCATACGATACATATCGCGTCCAGTAAAAGCCCATAGGATATCTCGAGCTTTGGCCTCACTGAGTCCTTTCGCTAGAGATTTTTCTCTTACCATTGCTTTTATTGTCACTTCCTGACGGCTATAACGGCGCATCTCTCTTTCTTTTTCGAGCTCTTTGAATTCAGGAGCCAAGACGACAGCGCCTCGAAAAAGATTCATTTGGACCTTTTCTGCATCATACATCTGACGAGCGATTTTAGCAGAAATAGAAAGACGTATTTCTGGCGATTTTTCCTGTATGCTCATTTCCACAAGAGCATCGAATTGATCTGCAGGGAGGACCTCATCCATTAAAGCGCGCAATACACCGCGTTTAGATTGAAATAGCGAGTAAACAGTTGGTATTGACACATCTCCCGACTGAGCTATTTTCTCAATAGTGACACATTCAAACCCTTCTGATTCAAAAAGATTTTTTGCAGCAACAAGAATGCGTCCTCTTGTTTGAGCCGCTTGTGCATTTCTGGCTAAAGATCTATAAGGTCTTTTTTCTTTATTTGACATATTGGATATAGTTTACTATACTCAATTCTGATTGTCAAATAAAAATCCAAAGGAGGAGATGATGACAGACACAAAGGCTAAAGCAGTAGCTTATTATACAGCGCTTGGAGAGAAGAACATCAAAGCAGTTAAGACGAGTCTGCATCCTGATGTTCAGTTTAGCGACCCTCAAGAAAAAGTAGTGGGTAGAGAAGCTGTTCTTAAAGCAGCAGAAGGTTTCACTGGTATTTTTGAAACTCTAACAATCCGAGCGAAATTTGGATCAGAGGATCAGGCTATGGTTGTTTATGAAGTAAGCATCCCAGGACTTGCCAAAAATTTAACAGCAGCTTCCTTATTGAGTTTTCAAGATGGACTCATCTCAAAAATCGAACTCATTTATGACACCAAATACCTAGCTGGAAAAAAAGAAGAAAGCTCCTCTACATAAACCAAAACTTGGCTCGCGGAATATATAAAAATTTGCGCGAGTCATTTTTCATGCAACATCTCATTCAAAAGGAACTCATTTCAGACTGGTTCTGTGAATGAGAACAGGCGGTATTGTAAACAATCCCCAGTAGAACTGTGACTGAAAGGGGTCGATTTTGTTAACAGATGTTAACGTTCGACTTTTTCCGCTCATCGCTCACCTGTAAACTGTCAAAAATCTTCAAAAATAATGCAACTGTGATCGAGAGAGGTCGGTTTTGTTAACAACTGCTGATGGATGCCTGTCTTTGCTATCGATACTTCTCTTCCAGATGATGGCTTAAAACCTAAAACTGTAAATAGTGAGGAAAAAAGCAGAGCTGAAGAAAACCTGACTTTTTTGAATGTTTGTTTTTCTTGGCTTTTGAAGCGAAGCGAAAAAAAGCCTGTTAACGGCGCTAGCTGTTAACACCTTATATCTTATTAGATATAATTAAGCTTGTTAACACGCAGTTAACTCAATCAAAATCAATGACTTACAAAACAGCCTGTGAGCGAAGGGGGTCGGTCCTGTGATTCAAAGGGGTCGATATTGTGAATGAGACAGGTCGATTCTGTTAACAGAGCCAGAGAAAACTGTGATTGAGAGGGGTCGGTTTTGTTAACATTTGTTAACGCAAGGTTTTTCCCTCGTTCTTTAGGTGGCTCAAATCTAAAAAAAGGTGATTGTGAATGAATGGGGTCGATTTTGTTAACGTTTGTTAACGAACCCTTTCTAGTTCGATTGCAGACCCTCTCTCATGTGAAAATAAGCACAAAATGATCACTTTACGAATCTAAAAAAATAATGCAACTGTGATCGAGAAGGGTCGGTTTTGTTAACATCTGTTAACGCAATCACCTTAATCGTTTATCAAGGCCATCAAAAAATCGCCTAAAAACCCCAAGAATAGGCAATTGTAGGCGATTTCCGATCGAAAAAGTAGAAAGAGACAAGTATGAGAAAGAAAAGGCCGTGTTGAGGATGTTTGAACTTTTTGAAGATTTGCTTTTCTTCTTTGGCTTTTGAAGCGAAGCGGAAAAAAGCCTGTTAACGGCGCCAGCTGTTAACACCTTATATCTTATTAGATATAATTAAGCTTGTTAACACGAAGTTAACTCAATCAAAATCAATGACTTACAAAACAGCCTGTGAACGAAGGGGGTCGGTCCTGTGATTCAAAGGGGTCGATATTGTGAATGAGACAGGTCGATTCTGTTAACAGAGCCAGAGAAAACTGTGATTGAGAGGGGTCGGTTTTGTTAACAGAGCCAGAGAAAACTGTGATTGAGAGGGGTCGGTTTTGTTAACAGATGTTAACAGCATGATCTTTTTTTGTATTTGGATGACATGCATAAGCGTATTCTTCGCAATCAAGACCCTCAACAGCTTTATGAAGACTGTTTAAGCGATTGAAGATCGAAAAAGAGAATACGTTGTGTTAGGAAAATGGAAGGTTTCACGCTAACTGAGCAGCGAATGCCCTCAATTTTTCCGATACTTCTTTCGTAATATGCCTTTTTTGATTAAGAAGTAAGCTAACCATTGGCCCTGTGATTCCAAGATGATTTCCAAACTGTCGCACTGTAAGTTTGGAAGCTTTAAAAATCTCTTTCAACTCTTCGATTGTTGCCACTTTGTTCTCTTTATTTTCTAAGGCTGGAATTTCTCTATTTGATTGAATGAGCTTGAGTTCTTCATCCAACCAATCAGGTGGAGTAAGCGTGAGAGAACAATTAAATGGATCTGTACACTCAGAAGGCAGGATTTTTTCACCAGTGTGGGACCAATCTCCTAAGTATCCATGTTCTTTCATGTAGTTGAGTTCAGATTCTAAGGAACGAAGATCCCTCATTTTATACCTTCCTGAAGGATCGAGATCACACCAATCCATTAAGCTTTGGATAGAAATTTTCTGCTGAGGATTCATCCTCCAAAAAATTGCCAATAATGGGGTTAGGTAAATAGTAAGAGGGTGCTGTCGATGATTTTCTTGAGCAATTTTTTTAAGCAGTTTGGTATATTTTGCTGTGTGACCATCTTTTGGTTCGAATGCGTTTTTATACCAGAAATCTGTTGCTCGCAGTTTGATCTTCTCATCAATGACAACTTTATCGAAAATTTCCTGTCTAAATCCATCGATACTGAAAAGGCGCTCCCCTTGGATAACCTCTTTTTTCCCCTCTTTCTTCCTTGCTGTGATGAAAAGGCTTTGAAAGACTCGAATGATTTCACTGGCTGTTTTCTTTAAGTCATAATCGAACGTTCCATTAGATTTTCTTCTATGGCCTAGTCGTTCCAAGTGCTCATTTACACTCCATATGAAGTGTCCTTTACGGAAATTTTCTTCTAGGCCGATTAATAAGCCTAAAAGATGACGCAGCCCTTCCGCTCCGAAAGTTCTTTTGATATATAGAGCTAGGCTGATCTCTCTAAAGCGAATATCAGCATTGAAAAGGGAAATATCGATTTCGGCTTCTGCTTCAACTTTGGGGTTATCGCTGACGACAGCAATATATTTCTCTTCTACCGATTCGCGTCCATTCAAATAAGAAGTGTTTTTTTCTACTTTTAGAATTGTAGAGAGAAATTCCTCGGCTTCTTTTTGCTCGATTGCTGTCCATTCGGAATGAGGTTTACTTAGGAGGCGTCTTGGGATCATATCGGGTTTTCCTGCGAACATCGCAAGAAGAGTAAACATAAGAGCATGCGAGGGAAGAGCAAAAGTGTCTTTGTTTGAAGATTGATCAATGACATTTTGAATAGCTTCTTCAATCAGGGATTTCTGAGCTGTAGGTCCCATGTCATTGAGAATATTCTTTAAAGAGACAAGTTGGTGTTGAGAGAAATTTTGAATAGGCGAGATCGCCGATTCCCACTCTTGCTTTTCTGAGGATTTAATTTTGAGCGACATTCCAAGTAGCTGAACATCTTCAACAGAATCAAGAATATTGACAGTTTTACCTGTCTTTTTATCGACTACATGGAGCTGATAACTGGTTTCCTGTTGCTTTTCTGGAATGATGAGTTCGCCTGTAATAGCTTTTGGAGCTTCTTTTTTACTTTTTTTGGGTTTTGCTTTTTCTTTTGTGCTAGTCATATCGTTTATTTTTTCTCTTTTAATGTGGACAAGGGCCTGTCAAACACCAAAGAGATGCTTTGATTAGCTGGTCCGTTGCGGTTTTTAAGTACCAAAAGATCGAGGTCTACGGTTCTACCCATGAGCGACTCACCTTTGATTTCTGCTTTTTCCTTAGCCTCGTTCCAGATTCCTAGAACCAGTTTTGCATCGTTTTCGATATCACCGGCTTCGCGCAGGTTATCGAGGCGCAACACCTCTTGCTTGGTGCTTCCCCTTCCAAACTGTGCTCCAAGAATGATTGGAACTGAATTGAATTTTGCTGTTTCAAGGATTGTCTCAGAGATTTTTTGCAGTTCTAGCTGTCTTGTAGAAGATCTTCCTTTGAATTTGATTTTTTGAATGTAATCAATGAAGATTGCTCCCATTTTTCCACGTTCTTTTAAACTGGCAATGACTTTGCTGAGGTCATCTACAAAATAAGGAAAATCACTTACAACGAGCCTATGGCTTTCTGTCAACGTTTGGAGCAGAGCTATTCCCTCATTGATCTTTTGATTTTTTGTAAAACCTCCACGTAAGTATCCTTCCAAGTTAGCTAAATTGTTAGCTTCACTGATGAATTCTCCTGTGAGGATGTTTAAGACTTTTAGCAGAATTTGATTTTTGGGTTCTTCGTAAGAGAAAAAGTAGAATTCTCTATCTGGGTAGAGTTTGACCATGTTTACGAAAAAGTTGAGCAGAGTCGTCGTTTTTCCGTGCGATGGGCGTCCGGCGATGATGGTGATCGCTTCCTGAGGGATTTGAATCGTAGCATCGATGGATTTGTATCCTGTCTTCAATCCTTCTTGGATCGTTGATAAATCACTTTTGAGATTTTCTACTGTATAGGGTTTGAGTGAAAAATCTTCTTTTTTATGTTCTTTTTTTAGTTGGGAAAGAACCTGTTCTGCTTTCTTGATCTCTCCCTGGGAAATGAGCTTTTGAGCATCTTCTAAGGACTTTTTATACGTTTCTTCTTCTTCTTTTTTCTTCTGTTCCTTCAATGCTTTTGCCATGACGTCGTCTATTTCAGTCGGGCTAAGCTTGAAAATTGATTCCATTTCTTGCTTGAAGATGTTTTTATCTAAGGAATCTTCGATCTTAGCATATTCTTTTGAAGCTTTTCCTAAAGCTGAATAACGGCCCATGTCTGTATCAAGATCATCTTTATAGGCGAAGTAAGAGGGCAGCCATCTCACGCGAGACTGCGCATTTTCCTTAATCAGTTTTTTGAAGGCATCGGCACCATGAGCTCTTACATACTCATCCGGGTCTTTATGAGGGCTAAGGAGATGGGGAGGAAGAATGAAGGCTTTAATTCCATTTGATTCTAATAGGTCTGAAGCTTTTTTAGCTTTTTCAATAGAGCCTATTTCTCCTTTGCTATCTTTAGCATCATTATCGAAAACGATGATAACGCTTTCTACTTCATAGATTTTTAAGCTTTCCAGATGCTTGGAGGATAGATCCCCCTGGCCTGTTGCCACGATGTTCGGAATGCCAATGCTGGGCAGATAAGCGGCATCTGGAAGCCCTTCGACTAAGATGAGCTGGTTTTCCCTCTTGCACTTGTAGATGTTGAATAGATCATCTTTTTTAAGGCCCGCTGTATAGCTCCATCGATAGAGTTTGCCTTCCGAATCTGGAACACCTTCTTTTAGGGTCGCTCTTTTGGCAAATCCAAGAATTCGCCCAAATTTATCTCTATATGGAAGCGCAGTTCTAAAATTATCGCCTGCGACACCGTTAAGCTTGATTTCACTGACTTCTTGATGTCTTTCAGGAGGTAGCTGAGATCTTAGGTATTCTCGAATCTCTGCGTCTTTAGGCCAATAGATCCAATCAGTAGCGAAAAGTTTCGTGGGTTCGTATCCTCTCACTTCAGTCAAATATTGAAACGCTTCTTTTCCTTCACTTTTGGCTAACAAGGTTTTTCCATATTCGAAGACCATTTCATAAAGGTTCGACAAGGAGTGCGATTTTTTAGCTTCTGGGGAGATCGATTTGTGGCTTTTCAGTTCTTCAAGTAAATCGCTACGAAAGATTTCTGCGAGATATTTGCAGGCGTCGACATAACCAAACCCCTTTTCCCTTTGGACAAGTTCGATGGCATCAAATGACTCATTACAGCTGAAACAATGGAATTGGCTCCATCCAGAACCCAGCCTAAAGCACTGACCACTTTTTGATTCGTGCCCAGAAACACATTTGCCTACTAAATATCCCCCAACGCGTTTGAGGTTTAATTTATGATGAAGATCTAGGTGTTCAGCTACTGCTTCAATGCGTATAGATGCTTTGAGCTTTTCTTTCACATAATTGTCGATCATATTTGTTCCTGCAAGCCTATTTCAAAGCCAACTGTTTCCTTCATTATTCTCTTTGTTCATCTTCCATTTTGATCAACCATTGAATGGCTTCACAGATCATCTCAGATTTTTCCGTTTTTCTTCCCTGCAGCATTCTGTTGGCATAGAGATCGTTAAAAGCCTTATAAATATCCTCTGTCAAGTTGAAGGTCATTTTATAGGTGGGGATCTTTTGCGTTTGTTGCTTAGAGGTTGGAAACATAGAATTTTGCCGAATGGACTGGAAATCTTGCTTTCGGTCTAGCTGGATTTCTGGTTGTCCGGATGGCTGGTTTGTTTTTCTTCCGTTCTTCTGGTTGTCCAGCTCAGAATGTTCCTGATTAAATGGACTGATGGCTGGCTGGTCGTCTGGTTTGTTGACTTTCTGTTTTGTTGGTTGGCTGGATTGTTTGCTTTCTGGTTTGGTTTCTTCCTGGATGTCCAGCTTTCCAACTGATTGATTATCATACATTTCGTCGATAGATAGTTTTGCTTTCTTCTTGATTTCATTAATTCCTGACATAACTTAACCTCTCTTCCAATTCTTTAGTGAACTCCTTGTATGCAACAGCACTAGTACTATCTGGAGCGAAATCAAAAATAGATTTAGCTGCTTCTTGGGATTCTTTCAGTCGTACGTTCTCAGGAATTCTCGTCTTGAAGATTTTATCGCCAAAGAGTTCACTAATGGCGTCAAAAATTCTCTTTGAGTGGTTGGTGCTCATTTTAAAGAAGGTGAATAGGACTCCTAAAATTTCAGCACGGTGATTTACCAATTGGCCGACCTTTTTATTTGTGCGATTGATGGTATCCATGAAATTTTGCATGCCGGCTAAGTTAAAATAGTCAAGACCGACGGGGAGTATGATGTAATCTGCAGCCAATACCGCATTTGTCAACAATGTCCCGAATGTTGGAGAAGTGTCGATGATGATGTAGTCATACTGGAGATCAACGAGCTTAGAGCGCAAAGCAAACTCTTTAGCCTGTATCTGAGCTAACTTCACGTCAGCTACTGCAAGAGATACGTCTGAGGGGAGTATGTGAAGCCCTTCGATGTAGGTATCTTGTACAACATCTTTTACAGTGCATTCCTCTTGGCAAAGAAGTTCGGCGATCGTTTGACGATTTTCAGTTTTGATTCCAAGCCCTATTGTCGAGTTCCCTTGAGGGTCGAGATCGATCAACAGGACTTTTCTACCTTCGTAGGCTAAACCAGCCGCCAGGTTAATGCTAGAAGTCGTTTTTCCGCATCCCCCCTTTTGGTTGGCAATGGCTATTTTGATCATGAATTGAGTCCTTGGGTTAGTGGGTCTTTAAGCCATAAATCTAATCGAGTTCCCTTTTTAAGTAAACAGTGAAATGATGATTTACTGAAATCACTGATATTGCTAAGATGAGGATATCCAAAATGGTTGTAGCAAATCGATACAAGAAGGTTAGAAATGGCCAAAAAACCAGCTAAAGAAGCCACAGTGAAAGAGCCTGAAAAGCAAAAAAGGGTTAGAATTACTCTGGAATGTTCTCCTGAAACGAGAAAAGCTATTAGAATTATGGCAGCTCAAAATGATAAGAGCATGAACGATTTCATTATCTCAATGGTGATGGATAAAATGGGCTTGAAGGATTAATTGATTTCTTATCTTTAAATTTCTCTTGGCTAACCCCCAGCTCTTGAAAAAGAAATCGGGGGTAAGTTTCTATCGATCTAAATATAAATACAATTTCTGGTTGGATTATTTTCTGGACAACCAAATTTCTGGCTTTATGGACAACCAGTTGGGTGGCTTGTGGGAATGTTGGGTGGTTGACTGGTTTAATGGATGTCCAGCTTTCTGGCTGGTTTGTTTCATGGTTTGCTGGATTTTCATTTAGTTGGATTGATGGATGTCCATTTATATTTTAATCTGGAAAACCAGCTATCCAGCTTAATCAAATGCAGATAGCGGCGCTATCTTCATAAGATTTTGCTTGATCATTCTATTTATTGCGAAATAAACGGATGATTGTCAGTTGGTTGGGTGTCTGGATGTCTGGAAAAATGGTTGAGTGGTTGTCCAGTTTTCCATATACCTATCTATTTTTTCAGCATGAAAAAGTTAAACTTGGACTCAAAAAAGCGAAGAAAATGCAGGAAATCCGCAAAAATAGGAGAAAAAATCTCCTAAAAAAGAAAATTTAAGCAATAAAGGAAGGCAAAAGCCTTCCTATCTAGGATTGGTCATAGTCTTCTGGAATGTGAAGATATCAGCGGCTAAAGATTGAGCGGGCACTGTTCCTGCTGTACGGTTAATTCCAATGAAAGGAGTAATCGCAATTGAAGGAATATTGGTTGTGATTGCTGTGCCTACGGAAACACCATCAATTGTTGCACTGACAGAATTACCAGCGGCATTGATTGTCACGACGAGTTTATGCCATCCTGTCGTTACTGCAATCGCAGTATTTCGCGTTGTCCAAACGCCTGCATTTCCACACTCAAAGAACCAATTACCGCTATTCAAGCCATTTGAATAAGCTAGATAAATTCCATTTGTCGAATGAGCTGTTGAAGCTGCTGGACCTGTGACGTCTCCTATTCCTGCACCAAAGAAATAAGTATTCGTTCCATTCGAAAGAGTGTTGATTTTGAAAACCCATGTAAACTGAATCGCTCCTTGTCCGACCACAAAAGGAAAAGAGGATATAGCAAGCGACTGACCCATGTATAAAACAGCGTTGCCAGGGCTTGTTGATAAGGCCGCTGTTTGAACTGTTCCAGGGTGATTTGCGTCAGAGTTAGAGTTTTGCGCGTTCCATTGGCTATTATTCGTCATCGTCCATGATTCCTCTCCGCTAATAACGGTACCGGTCACAGACGAAGAACAAAAATCATCCCAAATCTCAACAATTGAAAGAGGGTCGATTAATCCCCCTGCGTTAATATCAATCGTCGGGTTTCCTGCAATACCATCTCCGTTCGAGACGATAACGTTCGTACCCCCTATGATTGTTCTACCAGCCCAACCACCTGTTGATGGATTAAAGGCTTGCAATCCTGAAATTTTTGCATTTATTGAATTGTTGCAGCCTGCCATGTCAGCCCCTAAGTTTGCTGTTAATATGCTACAAAAGAAAATGAAGTGACTACATTTTGTAGCCGCTTCCAAGAGTAAACTATACATAATTTAAACCTCCTTTGACTCCTGAGGATTGAGTTGAATCGACAGAAGTGTTATTGCTGTTATTGTTCTTGCTCATTACCCTTCTCCGTTACACAACTGTGAGATTTCCAACTGCGCTAAGTACTCTCCAAGTCGTATTGGCTACAACGCAAAGGCACTCTAAACAGTCTCCTGGATCAGTCGATGCCAAGCTTCCTCCAACACCTGTAGTCGTTACTGCACTCCCAAATTTGATACTTTGAGAAGCATTCTGTGCTAATAACCAACCTCCAGCACCATTTCCGGCTATTCTAAACGTGGTCCCCTGAGCTGCTGTTGTTGGAAGCGTGAGGGTGCATAATGCCGCATTGTCTGCGATGTATCCGGTATTTACAGCGATTGCTTGCGATGTTCCTGTGACATCAACCCATGAGGATACCCCGCCGCTTCCTCCGCTCGGAGCTGCCCATACGGCAGTTCCACCAGAAACCGTTAATACTTGGCCTGTGCTACCTATTCCCAACTGCGTAAAAGTTCCTGCTCCAGTTCCAACGAGAATGACTCCGTTGGCTGTGTAGGATGAAAAGCCAATTAGGGTGTCAGTTGCCTGGTTTGGTAAAGTGAAAACGCCATTAGCATTTTGGGCTGTTAGCGTGATATTTCCGGATCCATTCCACGATAGATTCCTTTTTGTTGTTCCTCCACCAATCGTCACCCCGACTGATTGGTTTGTAATGTCTAAGTTGACAGATGAATTTCTTGCCATTTATTACCCCTTGATTGTTTTTAAGGTGCTTATCTAACACCGTTATTCGATCCACAGCATTTCAATTTTTTTTGCTTTTGAGTCTTTTGATTTTGATGGGGAATTTGAAGATCTGTGGATTCAACATTTTCTAGGATGTAACTTTTGCTTTGATTCATCAGTTGAGTGAGAACGGAGGTGAGAGCATCAAGGCTATTTCGCATTTGTTCGATCGATTGTTGAATGGCGAACATCCGATTCACTTCGATTTGCTGCTGAATGAGCACTCTCTTAGGAGCGCAATCCCTGATAATTTTTGGTTGACCCTGTCCGTTTTCTTGCCACCAGGATTCCATATAATTGGGGCATTCTTTCTCTGATGAACATAATTTACTTTTCACAAATGGGCAGTTTTCACCGCATGCAGTGCATTCCATTGAGTCTCCTAATCGTTAAGGTTGTTTTTGGCATAGAATTCCAGTCGCTGCCAATGGTCTCCAAGAAGCTCCGTGATCGTGAAAAGCGCCTACTCCTCCCACAGTCTGAGTGGATCCGTCGACACCTTGTGTGATTCCAAGCCTTGGTCTTTGATTTTTTGCTCCATGAGCATATCTAGAGCTTTCATTGCTTTGATCTGAGCCAAAGTAGTAGTGGTGGGTATGGTTAGGGATTTGTTGAATGTTTAATTGCATTCCGGTTTGTTGCCACGTTCCTTGAGGAAGAGCACCTCCTACGTTATAGGTTGAACCTCCCTTCACAGCTAAAAGGCAGTCGCCAACTGGTATGACTACCCAACCGCTTGGCGCAACGTTTTGATAAAACCAAAGTTGAGTTCCTGCAACAAAACTCACCTGATCAAAGCGAATTTGATAGTTATTTCCTCCACGAGAAATTGGAAAAAGATCGCTGACAACAGCAGATGATGGAAGTGTTGGAAAAAGGGAAACATCAAAGTCACGGATTTGAGCGATGGTTGCTTTCTTGTCAGTAAAGCCTTGGCGGACAATCGTTAAGTCGTTGGCAGCGTCAATGATTCCCGCTGAAGGAAGATCTGGAATTTGAACAGGTGAACTCATTGTGCCTCCTTAAGACGGAATAATTTTTGATTGTCCCCAACAGATGGCATTGGCTGGCAATGCACCGTTGATGGGTTGATTTCCTGTGATAGTTCCTGTACCAAGTGTTAGAATATTGCTTGAAACGACATTCAGAGCGGGAACTTGTCCAGGGAGTTTTACTCCTACGGCATATAGATAGGCTGTTGGGGCACCAACATCAGTTACAGTCAGAGTTATCAATGCATTATCGATAGGAAAAAGGCCGACACCATTGCCATCCGTTACGACAGCTTGTTCTTCCTGCTGCTTGAACCACAGGATCCAGAGATAGATGTATCTAAAAAGCCAATTGAACCAATTGCGAGGTGGATATTCTAATCTAGCCCAACCTTCAAGTTTCTTCTCGTTTGGCGGTTCCAGTACGTTATTTTGTCCAGAAATGGGGTCCACGACATCATTCTGTGCCCATACCGGTATGATCGTCGGTTTTGATACCATATTATCTCCTTAAAATATTGGCGCCTGCGAGCCGTTAAACATAATTACTTCTGCCATCTGTCCAGCTCCCATTGTGTCGATTGGAGTGCCAAACTCAGCTAATCCTCCTCCAAATGACGGATTTGCCACATTGCCAGCGTTTACTGAGAGAAGATCTCCCGTATCTATCTCCAGATTTCTCAGATCGAAAGGGTTGTCTTCGAAAGGGGAGACATATAGAAGTTCGATGACAGGATCTCCGCTAAAAACAAATGGCAATGCAACGCCATAGGTCGCTGTGATAGGGGTATATTGAACTGAAGCTGGACTGACCGACTGGATGGCTGTCACGAGCATTTCTGGAGGATTAGGAAATGTAAGACCGTCCGTATCCATTTGAAAAGCTGCTGGATAGTACTCGTGATAGCGGATCTTATTTGCTTTTGTAAGAAACTTTAGGACGGTAATGATTTCTTCAGGAGTAGCGTTTCCTTTGTTGATGTAGATTTGGAATTTGAGACGTTCGCGATAGTCATCATCTGATTCATTCGGAAGTCTCGCGATCCCTAAGATTTGTCCCAATCCATCCAATTGAGCGCCAATAGAGGTATCAATGGATCGATTGTTTTTCAAATCCTGATCGACGTTATCAATTTCTTGCATGGAAGTCACAAAAGCGCGAATAAGCCTTTGGAAACGGTTATATTCTCCATCGACTAAGCTTTGCTGAAATTGACCAGCTAGCAGAGCAATTGCTCTCTGAACGTGATTGGTGATTTTTACCATTTTGTTAGCCTCTCCATCATGACCTATACCGTTACCGTGATTCGAGAGAGGTCAAAAATTGCCACTTCATTTTCAGCAATTGGAATGTCTGCTGTACCAAAAAGAGGGCTATCTCCTGGTGCATTAGTTGAAGCAATTTGCATGACGCCGCTTGCAATTCCAGGGACAGTGAAAATTTGAGCTAAGACCCTTTGAAGAAGAACATCAACGCCGATTCCCAAACCATTTCCATATGTGTTGATGGCAGCTGCTACCAGATCTTGTCCATTGGGTGGAAACGTTTCTTCTGGGTATAAGGTTAATGTAACCGTAACCCAAATGTAGATGGGGGTTGGGCGGCTAAAGTTGATTGCCTGTTGTTCACCTTGTGAGTCGGTGATCGTGAACTCGGTATTACCGAATGTTTGGATGCCTGCTGGCTTCGTAAGCCAGATTTTATTTGCAACGTCAGCATCAGTACCTCCTTGCACGACTGCTTCAAAACTTTTTGGGAGTCTACCGCCTTTAAAGACAGCTTGAGCTTGGCTGGCGCCGCCAGTGACTGTAAAACTATTGATGGTGACTTCAACGGCAACCGTCATATTTAAGGTGATCGTTCGATTGGCTGTGCCGCCGACAGTTGCGGATGAGATTTCAGGCTGCTGAGATAAAAGTTGAGCAATGATATTCATGGTTGCAAGATGAGAAACGGCAAATGTAATGGTCGGCAATGTTCTTGTGTTAAGGACAATAACAATGACATTTCCAGTTACCAGGTCTTGGTTGAGAACAATGAGTATCGGTTCTTGAGTGAGATCTCTATTTTCAAAAACAAAAGCCGATGTCACACCTGGAACTTCTTGAAGTAACCGAGCTCGGATCGCTTCTACTGTAGCAGCGCCTAAAAGACGAATGGAATTATTGCGACGGATTCTTAGCTCTGCATCTGTTTCGATAAAACGACCTGTCACTCCAGCTTTAAGATTATTAATGGAAATCCACCCAGAAATAGGCGTGAGTATTTCTACGAGAGTGTTGATCGGAGCGGGAATCGGCGCGAAATCTTGCGAGAGAAATATGATGGGAGAAGATTGAGATGTAATGCTTAAACTGGAGCCAACATTGATCGAGAAAGGAACATCGGAATCATCTGCATTTATTGAGAATGTACTGTTGATATTGTCTACGGCTGTGACCGGCTGAACTCCAGCATTGATGATGGCTGATAAATTTTGTGTGATTGCATTGATGTTCACCGGTTGGGCAAAAGTGATGGCATACGTTGGTTGAGAGGCTCCTCCAGTGATGATAATGGAGTTGACGATCACATTGCTTCCAAGGGTAGGAACGATGTTAATGATGTTTGGATTTGTTGGCGTTGCGGAGGCGACAGCTGCAAAAGAAGCGATTCTTGAAGCTATATCGGCAAGTGTTTGATTGTTGCTTGTATTGAATGGAACAGCAGCTAGTTGGGTCCCATTCAAAGTCACAACGATCGAGTTTCCGGTAACAAAGCTTCCTGTAAAAGTAATGATTGGCAACGAATAGGTAAACGCCTGGTTATTAATGATTACAGTATAGGTTTGAGGTGATAATGCATTGACAGTCACTGTTGCTGATGCTGCTTGTGATCGGCTAATGAATGTATTGCTCTGGCAAAAAAAGACATCTCCCGTGTTAGGAATCCTTGCCAAAGCGCCTTGATTGATCAAGGTTCCCTCTAATCCAGCGCAAACTGCAGTGACTTTTGTTTGCTGTGCAGCCAGCCGAGTAATGGCATTCAGTTGAACGACGTTATCAAGACTGATTCCTTCGGCAGAATTGGGATATTGACTGAAGTAGACATCCTCCATGTTTTCCCAAAGGTCGGCAAGAACCTTGGAATAGACCCCAATCTGCTGTCCAAATATCGATTGAGGATCTAAATTGATCTCTCCGAACTCAGCAAGAAGCTGGTTTTCTAAATCTGCTTTGATATCGGCAAGTCTTTTGGATTTGAATCCTTGCGGTGTTAACCCGAATGTCATGTTAATAAATCCTGCGTAAGAGTGATTTGACCTTGCACAGTACTCACAGAAAAAGTGACTGAGTAAATGCGCCGTTGGCTGTCAAAATTGCTTGTGAAACTCAGGATTTGGGTAACGCCTTTTGTATTGAGGATTTCTTGCTTGAGTACGCTTTCAATGCGGATTTGATTCGGAGATTTGATGAAAAAATCTTGATAGTATGAAACACCAGCCGTGATATCGAGAAACCATTCGCCCAAAATAAAGCGAAGTCTGATCGCTAGATTTTGTGCAATTTGGTCCTGATCTTCGACAAGCTGTAGATCAAAGTCTTTTAGTAGTAGGTCGCCGGTGGTTTCATCCAGCGCAATATCTTTCATGAACATCCCTATGACTCATAGAGCCCCCTTGAGCGCATCAATCTCAGATTTAAAACTTAAATATTGAGTTTGTTGAGTTAATTGGGGTTCTTGAGTTCCTAGGACATTCAACCAGCGGGACAGGAGGTCTAAAACCTCTGTTGTTTGACTGCCTATAGCGATTTTTCCAGCAGTTTCAATTTGAATTTCACCGCTGGACTTGATCCTTATATTAGAGTTTTTATACGTTAAAAGCACGTCTTCATTGTTCTCTGATAGAGAATTTTCCGAAAAAGGCATGAGTCCCATAATGGCCACAGCATCGGAAAGATCGAATTTTCTCGGATCATCTGGAGCTACAACTCCGCCAACTGATTTCCAGAGATCTGTGCTTCTTTCGATAAATAAGAGCAGACAGGTATCACCCTGAACAACTGGGAAAGTCAGGCTGGCACCGCCTGCTCTTGGAAAAATAACAGGGACATTATTCAAAATGGGCATTTCTTGGGTTGTGCCATCTAGGTAGCTTTTCTTGAGGGAAGGGTGAATTGTCGCTTTTTGAAGTGTGCTGTCATAGGAAATAATGGTTCCTGGCAATGCTGTGTGCACATCGTAGAGTTGAAATAAAACTGCTTGCCTCATGGCATCGGTCATCGTTGTCATATGAGGATAATCTCCATAGTGGAACGCCAATTCGGACCAAATGTGTCTCCCTCATGTTTAATTGAATAAACAGAATAAGGGCCATCAAGCCCGATGCGTTGTGACTTCACATTGATGAGATCACCTGGGAGAATATCGGGACGCAATGTAGTTGTGACAATGTAGCCGGTTTTAGGTCCGCCCAAATATAGAGCAGCTCTTTTATCTGTGAATCTTTGAGGGATTCCGATCATGCCTGTATCGGCATTGATTTCAACGGCTGGCTTTGAAGTAGTGCCAAATAAGGGAATGATCTGAAGCTTGCCATTCTGGACGCTCCATTTTAATCCAAGGCGGGCGACCGTTTTATCAATCGCATTTTTCCCCATTCCTATGTATTCAAAACCTTGCTCATACACCACATTATCAGTAGGAGTAAACTCAGAAATAGTAAGCTCCATCTGCTGTGCGATTGTCTCAATAACCTGGCGGACTGGAACCTTTTCCTTGAAGCTGACGGAAATATGTTTTTGATTAAGAATGCGCTCTCCATCTCCACAGTCGAGAGTGGTGATGATTTCTGGTTGCTCATAAGCATGGCTGACTTGCGTGGTGTTGCCAATAAAAAGGAGTTGTTCGCCGGCATCTTCGCTGTATCCGGCTGATACGATGACTTGATCTCCATAATCTTTTATCCTATTCCTTTTCTCCTGGCTTAGGTTCCAAATCTTGACAGATGCCGTATTGGCCGACCAGGCTAAATTCTTTTGTACAGAAAAAGCTGTTCTCAAATTGGAAAGTTTAATGGTGCCGATATAACCGGAAAAATTGGCATTCCTCAATCCGATCTCCACGCTTGCTACTCGATTGAATCTAGTCATTTAAGCAAACTCCCCTTGAGTATAATAGATCAGCTCGGCAATCGCTCCCATGTCGAAACGTTGAATCTTTCCTTGCCCGCCAATAATATTTTCACAGACGATATCTCCCTTCGGCTTTCCATCCGTTGCATATTGGGCGGTCAAATCGTAATTGCACACTACCTTTATTCCCAGTATGATAGGGTCCAAATCCCTTGTTAATATGTCCATGACCCAATATTCGTTCATAGCATTCCATCGGAATGATAAGACGAATGTTTGGCTGTCTAGCTCGATCTGTTGCTGCCATTGTGCCGGTTCTTTGAAAGGAATGATCTGCATTAGGCCACTCCTAAAATTTGATTTTTTGTGACGATCACGTTAGGCAGAATATTACTTGGAATAGGGACTAATGACTGCACGCCGACATTAATCCCGCTAGAAGCCTGATCTTTTAAGCTTCCTGGAGGGTCATTTTGAATGAGGGGATAATTGTCGTTGGAAGCGACAATATCCCTCGGTGTCTTATTTTGGACTCCTCCAAAATTGTCTCCTTGATCTAGCTGTAGGCGGACAGTTGTATCAAAAATGATCCTTTGCATTTCGATGGTGAAAGTGAGCGATTGTCCTGTTTTGACATCTCTCGGCACGTCTAGATTAACAATCGCCATGTTTTGATAGACTTTTAGGCCTGTGACGACCGTTACTACTTCACGATTTTGATGAAGCTGGATCAGACGATTGAACGCATCGATGGAGCGGTTAAACGGAGCGAAAATATTTAGGGGAGTATCTGTGACGACACCGACAAGGACAATGATATCTGGTTCATTGATAATATGGTCTGAAACGATTGTTCCATCTTCAACCGGGTAATTGGTGACGCGCGATGCAAAGCGGTGTTCTTCTCGAATCGTGACATCGAGATCGATCGATCCGACTTTTGGACTTGGGTATTTTTTCCCAAAAAGGAGAGAGAGAACCATTATTCCACCTGAGGATTATTGTTATAAATTTCGCGAGCTTTTTCGATTAAAACGCCTTCCACAACCTCAATGACTGTTTCTTTTAGGATCTGTTGTTGTTGTTCTGTTGTGCCAGGAGGTACTTGCATGTCAATCTTTGTATTGAGATTGAAATTCGCCGGTAGCTTTCCAGCTTTTTGCATTTCGATTAGCTTCATAAACATGTAGTGGTCCTCTTCTTCCGCCTTTCTTTTGACCATATTCAGAGTTTCACCTCCGAATATTTTGGCTACTTCTTCGGTAATGGCATCTGAAATAAACGCAAATCCGCTTTTGATGCCTTCGACAGAAAAGACATCGAAGATGGCCCCTAACCCTTTGAACGCATCCCCATTCAATATCTGGGTAAACAGTCCAAGGGTATATGTAATGGCTGGCAAGAATTTTACCACGAACACCTCTGTCAGCTGTGATAATTGATTTTTAAATCCGGCCAAACTTTTGGAATATAGTTCTAAATTGGGGATGCCTTCTTTGATGGACTTGGCATATCCATCAAACTTGCTTGTTAAAGCATCGATATTATCGCCTGCTTCCTTGGCAAATTTGATGAATTTCTGCGCATCTTTCTCTCCGAAAAAGGCTGTAGCAATAGCGATCTTTTCGCTTTCCGACTGAACCTCATTGATTTTTTTCAGGATTTCGACAAAGAGATCGCGAGCGTTTTTGATTTCCCCTGTAAATTTATCTCGGAATTCGATCCCTGTGTAATAGGCGATCGTCGCCAATTCTCCCATTCCATTTTTGGCATCTCGAAGCAGCTTATTGAGATTATTGAGAGCGGAATCAAAGTGGTGAGGATCGATTCTGAATTCTTCAGCGGCTCTTCTGAGCTTGATAAACTCTTCGAAGAAAATACCGATATTTTTCGCTAGGTCATCTGCATCCAAGGTCGCATCGGCAATATCTTTGAAAAAATCAAGGGTCTTGGCAACAAAGGCTGTGGCTGCAGTGGCAGCTATAGCAAACTTTGTTTTAAAGCCGATGATCGTGCGGTTGAATTGCTCAACTCCACGTTGATCGACTTGAAATCCAAGTTTTGTGACTAATTCTCTGACTACTGTCATCTATTCGACCCTTTCCTTCTAGATTCTTCCATCAGGTCGAGCCGCATATCCAATAGGGCATTGGCCTTCATCAAATCATCAAGATTCCATGTGCGCTCGATCTCCTCTAAAGAGGCTATTCCTTCCAAAATGATACGCCAGAAAAGGAACTCGCTCTTTATGTCCGGATGGAGGTTTTTCTCGTATCTGGCTGACGATTCTGCGGCATCGCTGGTGAAGCTTCGAATAGGCTCCCAATACCGCTCTCCCCAAAAAAAGAACCGAAATTGCAATCGATCACAAACCATAGCACTTGCATTAGGGTACCGAGATCTCCGGCAAATTCAATATCGATAACAGAATCGGTAAGCTCCATTCCGTCTTTTCTGACACCTTGGCAAAGTTCAAGTACCAAGTTTTCAAAAGTTCTATCGTCCAATTGTGCCATCAGAGACTCAACAGCCTTAACTGCTTCTGATTTTGAGAAGGGTAGTCCAGAAATGCTTGCGTCGCTTCCTCCTGGGAGAAAGAGTTGTGCCAATGCCGGACCAAATAAGCGTAAAAGTTTTGCCTTAAGTCTTAGGGCCCTTCTAGCAGGGAGTTGCGTCACTGAATAGACAGCTCCATGAATTTGTTTTTCTCTCGTTTCAATCATACATTCACTCCATTGCTACCCACGAAAACGTCTAGATCAACCAGATCCAACACCCATTCCCGGTTGTTTAGTTCCTTTCCAAATTCGGAAGAGGGATATTTTTTAACCCATCCAGTTGCGCTGAAGTAGAGCGAATTTCCGCTCAAATCCTTGATAATAATTGGAACAACGCCTGCGTTGGTCAGTTCATCGACGTTGGCAAATCCTGAAAGGACATCGTTACTTGGACTGGACTGTTTGAGAGTGATCGTCATATTTCCCGAACGATTATTGCTTTTGATGCGGGTGCTAGTTCCATCGGCTCCCGTGACTTTTGCCCACTGATCGTCATCTCTATCGACAGTCAAGAATGTTCCATCAGCAAAACCGCTCATGGGAACTCCGCCTACTGTGATGATTACTTGTTTTGGATCATAAGTTCTTACGCTCATAGCTATCTCCTAATCTTTTATACGGTGACGGTTCCTGTAATATTAACCGTATGAATGGCTCCCGCTAACGTTGCTTGGAATTTGACATTCCTCAATATCCTTTGTGCTTTGTCATTAGCGGGTACATTGGCAGCTTTTGGGACTGTCACAGTGGGAACAGGATCATTTGCAATAAAGTTGTTCCCAATACCGAGCTGCAAAGCTCTTCTTATTTCTGCCTCGATTGCTGCAATCCCAGAATCGGTATATGGTACTTTGTTGCTGTTGACTAAGACGGAATAGACGAATTCTTGGATCCTAGAGGTAAGCCAATCAACTCCGCGGACGATGTCAATGAACTCTCCTTGAGCCATGGTTCCTTCTCTTGTGATTCCGACGCCTCCAATGTACTCGTAGGTATTTGCCTTTTTGTTTCTGGCATTCTGGGATTGTGTGCTGGTCAAATTTGAATAAGAAATGGAATTTAATCTTTTGAATTTCCACGTTTCTGAACCAGGATCGAGCGGGAGAACGCCTCCAAACCACGCACATTCAGGGAAATCGTTATTGGCATCTTGATGATAGAGAACAAAGGTACGGACATAGCCCGATTGATTGCATTTGGCGGCGACAGAATTTAAATCGACCCCTGCAGCCAGATTAATGATATCGGGGTCTGCCGAAGCTGTTCCAAAGATCTTCACTTGCCCTTCTGTCCATCCTGCAGCGGAGAGAACAGTTGCAGATGTTCGATCTGTGAGAGCCAATGCATACCAAGTGTCATCGATTTGCTGAATGGTATTCAAATCATTGATTACTGTATCTGAAGGGGAGAGTGGCTCGATAATTAATCCGAATTGCTTGCTCAGGATGCCTTCTGATACGCTAAGAACAAATGGAGTTCCGGCGACATCTGCACTAAGTTCAAGACTCCCATCTAAATTATCGGAAGCACCCACTGGAACTAACGTTTGAGCGCTAATAATGGTTACTAAAGCAGCAGCTATGTCTTCGTTTGTCTGCACTTCATTGGGGGAAGTGTAGGTGAAGTCTACGCCATTGATCGTGACTGTATAGTTTGTATTGGGTTCAACTTGCGTGACTGTTACCTTGGCTTGATCTGGATTGACAATGGTTGTGCTGACATCCAAAGTATAGGGAACACCGGGAACATTAGCCGTTAAAGAGAAAGTACCATTGAGCAGATCAGTTGCTGTGACTCCAAGAATGGCTGCGTTGATGGCTGTCACTAATGAATTGGCAATGGTTTCTGTAGAAACAGGTTGAATGGGATTGGTAATGGTGGCTGTTGGTTGACTTGCACCTCCAGTCACGAAAAAGCTATTGACGATGGCTGATACGTTAGGTTTTCCAGAAATGATTAGGGTTCGATTGTTCGGGTCGGTAATCTCTACAGTGTCGACTGCTGGAATTGCCAAAAGAGCGGTGGCAATATCGTTCATTGTGGTGATTTGATCCGTATTGAATGGAATCGGAGTTAAAGGTGTTCCATTTAAAGTGATGGCAATTGAGTTCCCAGTCACAAAATCTCCGCTCATAACGACGGTGGAATTTTGAGCCGTTGGACTGGAAGGAATGGTGACTGGTATCGAGTTGATTGTCACGGTATAATTAAATGGAGCGAGAGCCGTTTCCACTTTGATTGTTGCACTATCGAAAGTTCTTCTTCCTATCGCAATCTGCTGAGGACTTAATGCTTGGCTAAATGCTTCTTGAGCAGCGATGTATTCTAAATCCGTCGATTCAAAATCATTAGCAACATCCTGAATGCTGGTGTAAAATCTAATTCGGTCATTGAATCTTTTATGTGTCCCAAGGATCATGAGAGTGCCGAAACCAGCTTCTGAAACGGTCTGCGTTTCTCTTGTGATTTGGACATTGACGATATCGCTTAATGGCATAATTCCTCCTAAGGTATGGTAATAGTGTGGTCATAGACCACGCTTCCGCTGGCATCTTGATAAATTTCTTCCACTTCGACTGTTTGGATGATACCCAAGTTATCGGTATAGTCTTGGCCTATCCTAAAGAGGACATCCATAGCTGCTCGTTTCTCAAATCTTGAATCGAGAAGTTCTGTGATGTCACTGATAGCAAAATGGTTCACAAAGACGATGCCGTTTGCTCTAAGAGTATCTAATACAGTCTGCATCTGCAGGCTGCTTCTTAGATTTTCGAGACGGGTGATGCAATCACCACCATAGGTTTGGATTTGCAGTGTAAACTCCCGATCTCCAACCATATCGACCACTCCATTGAGATCAGATCTTGGAGTATAATCTTCACCTATCTGATTCAAACTGGAGAGAAATAACGTTACATATGGTTGAGCGGGTCTTGGAGCATTTTCGTTTAGGAAAATGACCGAGGCGCCTCCGCTGTTTGCTACTGCCCAGTTATAGAGATTAGTCTTAATCGTCTCGAAATTAAGCGGCATCTTCTACTCCGTAGAGAACGAGAACGGAATGAAGCTCAAAGCCCTGCTGATAAAAAGTGTCATATTTGACATCGAACAATTTCCATGCATTAGCTGTCACTTCGCTTAGAAAATCATTGAGCCTGCTTTCTAGAGTCATGTACGAGGTATCTGAAATCATTTTTGCTTTCATTTATTGTCCTTCTAGTCGTAAGACTAAATATTTGTAGTGGTTTACGAGTCCAAAATTGCTATTGTTTTGCCAAGGAAAGACCTGAATGGCCTCAAATGTCTTTCCGAAGAAAAGAATTAAATCCGGGTTCACGCTTGTAATCGTATTAATCAATGTTGACGTGTAGAGCTTGTACCCTTCAGAATCTCTTCTTCCTTCAGGTAATTCCTGCATATCTTCTCCTTTGAGAGGCTGAATGCTTGAGGTAATTAAACTGTCGACAAAGCTGCCGTCTGCCCATCGGCCATTAGTATAGCCTCCGCTTTGAAAACGACGCAGAGTAACTGGGGTTCTAAAGATCTCAAACGGCGAGCTCATTTCAAGACCACCTTATGGCGCACCGATTGCACCATTTGTCCAAAGTCGATAAGTGGTTTTGAGCTTTTCTTAATTGCGATTGTGCGTGGGGAGTTTGGGGGAGAGGTAATGGCGCGGATCTTCTGAACGATGAATTTCACTCCTAAAAGTCCAATCAAACCCAGCGACCGTTCAGTTGTGCTTTTCCCATCTAGGATTTTTGAATATTCACCCTGGATCGCTTTGTTAATTTTGGCTCGATTTTCATCAAAACTTGTAGACATGAAGGGGCGGGCGGGGATTGTTTTGGTTCCAAATTCATTGGCAGCCGCAATCTCAGCCATTGACAAACCAGCTTTCTTTTGCCTTTGCCCTTTGGTTTGCAGGGTTGTTTTTGTCCCTTCTTGAAAGCCGACCAAAACATAGGATCCATCGAGCAAGCCAACCTGCTTTTGTATTTCGTCAAAACCCAAGTCAATATCCTTTACAACCGCACGTTTCATTAAACACCATAAAATTAGGGGGTAAATTTGTTACTGTTGAACCGATGACTGTTCGTTTGATCAAGTCCTTGTATAGCCTGCCATATTGAGTTGCATTGAGGATTGAAGAGTCTGGTGATATTGCTAATCCAATGGAGAGATCTCCTTCACTGAGATTGCTAGCCACACCTATTTGAGGATTGGTTTGCAATTGGAGCCAGTGGGCAAGAAGATACACATACGCCAAAACACCACAGCAGGATAAGACTTGTTCATTGACCTGGCATCGTAACAATCCAATCATGGTATTGTAGTTTGACAGCTTCACTGGGTCAGTCGTATAAAACTGAGGCGCGATCACAAATAGAGTATCAATGATCGTTTGATTTGGTATCGGATCTGAAATGCTCATTCTCTTCTTCCTCTGCTTGATGGGAAATTTTATGGAGTTGCTTCTTTGCAGCATCAACCACTTTGTCACGGCCATCGCTCTCAATAATCCGATTGAGATAAGCGTGGTCGTAAATTTGAGGAATGAACTTCATCATTTCCTTGATCGACTTCTTGCCGTCTGCTTCTTTCTCCGTGGACTCAGGAATGATCACGACAATTCCTTCTTCCACTCTCCATTGGAATAGGGGATGGAGAAGGAGGGCTTTGAGTTCGCCCTCCGGAATCTCATTGATCCCAGGCATAAGGCGGCTTGTGAAGTTACAATAGTAGACATTCTTACCGTTGTACTTGACTAGTGCCATTTAGATACCCTCCCCGATGGATAATGAGAGTGGATAATAGATGATGATTCCGCCATAGCGAGATTCACAATTGATGATGAACTCAAGTCCTCGCTCTTGTGGAGGGTATTGAGTAAATGGCATCGGGATTTCCATGGTCAGCTTATCTGGGTTTTTGTCGTAAGCGATCATGATGTCTACACCACCTGGGCCCGCTCCCTTTAATTCAGCTACCCAGTCAACATTAGTGATGAAGGGGTTATTCTGAATGAAATACTCCAAAATCGTCGTGTCGCTGTTTGCGGAACGAGGAGTTGAAGCGATCAAGGTGTATTGGTCGATGGGAAGAATCAGTGTATTTGGCATTTCAACCCCATTTGTCAGGGCGACAATGCCATTGGTGAGCTGATTCATATCGCGCAAAATTTGATCAGGCGTCTTTGTTGTCCAAAGAGTAGATGCACCCACTCCATCTGCAGGGACAGAAGCAGATGGAATATTTGGATTGTTTGTTAAACCCAGAATATTGGAGGCTGTGTCTCCATACCAAGCCAAACGGTTTACCTTTTGATCGTTGGCTCTTCGAGTGGCATTGGCTTGGCGCTGAGTCAGACTGCGTCCAACAAACATCGCGGCGCGAATTTCCTGCATCGAATAGCCATAGCTGGCTCCAATTGATTTCACAGGTGTAATGAATTCTTTACCGCGAATGTCGCAGCGAGGAAAGTCATCGGCATAACTCGAAATGATTCGAGCAAGACCTGTTTCTTCAAATGATTGATAGGTGATTGATTCCGCACCTGAACCGGCCTCTGTGCTAACAGGGATTAGCTTCGTCGCCTTTAAAGGAGGGAACTCAATGTCGTATGATTTCGATTTTATGTACTCAAGCTCACGAGCAAAGAACGCGGTCTCTGCGGAGTCGAGATTGACGCTAACAATTCTATCCATTTTACCCTCTCCTTAATTCGGTAAGTTGATTTCTAATGTTGCAACGGACCCGCTTGAAGCTCCCACAGTGTATCTTGCAGCTGGTAGCAGAATAGCTCGGCCACTATCGGAATCTCCGCGAAATCCTCCTGGAAGAAGCAAGCCATTGGCAGCAAACCTCCAGTACACAGGACTATCGCTCGTGACCGTTTGTTCCACGGCGACGTAGATCCGTCCTTTTGTCAGCAACGAAACGCAATCTCCTTCGAGATAAATAGGATTCCCAAAAGATCCTGTTGGATTTAATGGGTTTGGCTTGTTCTGCGTTCTTGCGCCGACGCCGTAGAACGTATCTTGCGTTGTGTTTGTGATCGTTGCTGTCGCTTGAGAAGCGCCAAGAGTCACTACAAAAGAATTGACAACAGCCACATTTCCTTCCGTAGCTGTGACGGTAAGAGTATGATTGCCAGCTCCACCAACGACTGCGGAGGCAATATTTGGCTGGGCCAAAATTGCAGCAGCAATGGTGTTCATTGTTGCCAGATGAGAGGTGGCAAATGTAATGGGTGCCAGAGCGACGCCATTGACACTGACGTTAATCACATTGGATGTGACTAAATCTCCGCTGAGAACAATCGTTGATAGATTGGACTCAGGCAGACGGACAACATAGTCTTGGCCAATGACTTTTGCCAGTCCAAGACCGGTATTGAAGCTTTCGAATGCTATTGGAGAGAGGACGTTCCTGAAGCCTGAATCGGCTAAAAGGCCTACACTCCCGACATCCATTAAAAAGGGATAACTTAGTTGTGGCATGGTACTTTACCTCCGAGCTTATAGCCGTTTTTCATCTTGTCGATCATGGCCTGACGCGCGAATTGGGCATCTTGATCTGGCTGATGATCTAATTTGGTTCTGTATTCGACAGGCTTTGCAATCACTTGGGATTGCACAGGCGACATGTCCTCAATCAGAGCATCGAATCTCGCTTGAATGTAGAGATCGCTTTTGCCATCTAGATTGGCGTTCTTTTGCCGGGCTTTGATGATTTCCTTTTTGACTTCTAAGTCAGGCATCTCATCAACTCTGGCTAAAGTTTTAGCGTCCAACACACTCTCTGCAATTTTCTGCAGCTTAACCCGCTCTTTAACGAGATTTCTGATATAGGCTGAGTCCATGTTGTTGTACTTCAGGTTTTCCGTTTTTTCCTTTTCTTGAGGCTTAGGTGGCACTTTTTCTCCATTTGGAGCTTTCACTGCCGGCTCATGGGTCGCATGAGGATTTTCTTTCGACATGTACCCCACCTCTTTTTCTTCCTTTTCTTCAGAAGTCTCTTCGTCTTCGCTGTTCATTGAGTTGAGTTCTGCTTCCAATTTGTCCTTTTCTCCCTCGATTCTTCTTTTCTCTTCCTCGAGATTTTTGATGCGAGCCATGAGCTGTTCCACACGATCAGCCACATTGTCCTCCATCAAAACCTCGTCATCATCGAATTTAACTTTCCTTTTAGCCATGGTGGCCTCCTCTCTTAAGATTTCTTCTGCATCGCAACTGTCTAAAGCTATTCTTGCCTCGCTGCCAGCTCTGGCATTGTCGACAATGCTTAGGTGATTGTATTTAATATTGGTTTGACGGAAGTTGTAGGGTTGATCGTTATAACTGCCCTCTTCCGGAATAAGGTCGACTGTGTACCCTAAGGAAAGTTCTCTTCTATTTCTGTCGGTCACTTCCTTGACACTGTCTAAATCTGTAATGACGAAATTGGAGAGGATGAATTCTCCATCGTGAGTGATGGTTTCCCCTGTGTAGCCAATCGCAAGGCGTTTGGCGTTTTCAGCTGTGACAAGCCTTTCTTGCGGATGCCCATTAGTGACCGGGATCATCTTCATGCTATTCAGGCTGTCATTCTTTAACACATCGTCTGGATGGCGAAGTTCTTTGCGAATGGTTCCATCTGGATTTTTATAGAGAAAAACGCCAGTGCGAGTGACGACCGCATTTGCTTTGATATAGCCTTCTTCTGTAACGAAGGCATCGCCTTTGACTTGTCCTCTATCAAAACGGGCAACATCGGTTAGCTTCATTAATCCACCAAGTATAAAACTTTAATAAATAATAGGATGGGTAGATGGATGTCTGTTTGTCTGGATTGTTGGTTTGATGGGGGACTGGGTTATTGGGAAACTGAATGGCTGGATGTCCAGCTATTGGATATTTGAGTTTAGATGTCTAAGAGTCCTTCTAAAACCGGAACTGCTACACAGCGGCAATTGATGTCTGTTCCAGGATGGCCAGTATCTTTTGGGGGATTATCCCATTGAAACTTTTTGCCATCGTGAGCTCTATGGCTGGGGCGAACTCGTTCGTCACCTGCCGTTTGCCAGACATACTCTTCCACACCTAATTCTTGCTGCCTGAGTTTGGTCAAGCTGGCATTTAACTTAGATGTTTGGTCTCTTGCGATCAATTTCGCGCGCCGTCGAGTAATTCCGAATCTTTCGTGGATTTCTTGAGTCATTGAGTAAAATCTGCTGCCTTCCTGCAAGCCTCTCTCGATAATCTGTGCGACTTGAGAGAGCTCCTGCGATGGAATGGAGCGGATTAATTGAGCATTTTGGCTTGCAAATAGTTTTAACTGATCTTGCAGCCATGGCTGATCGATAAAAATATCAATCCCGAAAACGGAATTGGTAATTCGATCGAACTGCCTTTTATTATACCAGGCGATCCTTGCGCCGATTTTCTCAGCTTCTGCAATCATTTCGTCTGTTTTACCCTTTATATCTTGTATGACAGTATTTATCAATCTTTTTATTTCATCTTGAAAATCATCTTTCCGTGCATCATAGGATGGATAAAAGGACTCTACCTCGGAAATCAATTGTGGAATCGCTGGGATGATGATCTTTTTGATGAGTTCTTTTAATTCATTTGTAAGAGAGAAAAGGACACGCATGTATTCTCTTTCCTGAGAAGAGGGGAAGTGCCAGATAGGCGGTTTTTTCAACTTGACAATGTTAGGTTTTCCAACACGTCTTTGTCTAATTTTGGCAATTTGATCAATTGAAACCATGCATCCATATTCCAAAAATGTTAAACAGTCATCGAGTTCTGAGTCCTGTAGGCATAAAATCAGGGCCAATACCTGGTGGGGGAGTCTCTTGTTCTTTTTTCTCTCTTTCTAGTTCGGAGAGCTCAGCTGGGTCAAAACCATTTTTTCTCGCTTCAAGATCCACTTCCGTATTCATAGACCAACGGTTGCCACCGAAACGAGAAACAGCCACTTCAGCAGGATCAAGCACTCCTCGATCGAGATAAATGGCGTCCGTTTCCGCGACGATTTTCCTGACGATGGCTTCTTGCTCTTCGGTGTTTTGCCATAATGGCACAAACTGGATTGACCAATTGTCCGGTTCGACACCACTGAAGGATCCATCTTTGGAGAGCATGATGTAGCGTGTGAGCTTTTCCAGCATCGGTTTAAGCTTAGCTTCTTGTTCCTGTTTGACCATATCGTAAAAATTTCTAACGTCGTTATCTCCAGTCGCATTCATGCCTGCGGCGCTTCTTCCGAAGAGCAAGGATACCGGGACGCCAGAGACCGCAGATAAAGCCAACATAAAACGATCGAGAAGCTCTGGTATGCCAGAGATGTTTGTGGATGCTTTTTCATATTTCTCCTCTGCATCCAATATCATTGTATTGGTTGCGCTTTTGGTTAAATTGAGTATGTCAAGACGCTTCATCACCTGATTGTCCGAGCATTGAGAGCTGATAAGCTCAGCGAGATTAGGGATGGAGAGGGTGTAATTGACGAAATCCTGCATGATCAGTCCAGCATTCGCGAAAGCAGTTGAATAATTGCGGAGTTCATCATAGATGGATTGGATGAGTGGATCCCCCCATCCATTATTGAAGTTTTGCTGTCTTGGAGGCAGCATGGACCAATCTGCACGAAGAATTCTAGAATGGTGGACATAAAAAAGAGCTCCTGTACGAGTATCATTGACTGTATAGACATTCGGGAAGCCATAATTAGGATTATTCAGATCCTTTTCAAATGTCCCGTCACGGCTAAAAGATTGATACCGATCGAACACATGAAGCCATTTCACATCACGGATATTTCTTTCATCGACAGGTTCGTCTAATGGCAAGCCATCAGCGATACCCATCACGCAAAGAGCTCCGCCATATAATCGCGCCCATCGCAGGAGGGTCGTCAAATTGTGGTTGGTTTTAATCTCCTCCATCTTGCAGTTGACTGCCTGGTCGGAGTCACCTTCAATCTCCCATCCCTGACGGACCATCTCAGAAGGCACTAAATCGATAATACGGCGAGTGACTCCATCCGATCGGTAGAGCTGATCCAGTTCTGTCTGCTCAAAGATTCTTTCCATGCGAAAGTGAGCATTGATGTTTTTGTCCCTTCCTCTGATGCCAAGACCTGTAAGGACATTCATCCACCCATCGACCTTAATTGCACCGTCGTTATGGGGGACTCGATTTAGATCTTCAGCAGATTTCTTTTCAAAATTGTACGTAGCCATATACTCCAAGGATTTAGAGATCAAACAAATGCTTGGGAAAATGGGTACTTGGAGATGACAGCTAGAAATTGCTGTCTTTGAGTCGATGAGTTATTGAAAAATTACTTTATCACAGCGATGTAAAAAAAACTAGGCGAGAATTTTTAGTCGGCTCAGAAAGTTAAGAGGAAGTGCGAGATTCCGAAGACTTCAAACAGCAAGAATGTTATCGTAAATCGAAAGAGATAGGCTAGTCAATAGAAAGGAGCATTTTCGCTTCCTTGTCTGAAAGCCACTCTTTTTGGTTGATGATGGTTTCATACTGCAACTCGGCTATTTTTTCATCAATGGGGTCTAGATCTTTTGGAACATAAAGGAAACCGAGGAATGGGATACCTCTTTGATCGAGTTCTTTTTTGACGCTTTCGATATGTTTTTCCCCGTCATCTATGAGAACAACTTGCTCCGGAACCCAATCAAGCCAGTCTAAATACAAGGAAAGAGTTTTTCCTTTATTGTCTTTGTCATTTTTATAGAAGTTACCACAATAGAGAACACCCTTTTCGAAAGATGGCGGAACAAATCCATTTTGAATGGGAAAAATGATTTCTTCTTGCATCTTAAAGTTTAATCCCAATTCTTCTAAGTGCTGAGCACGCCATTCGGGGATCGATTTAACGATGCCCGATTGATCCATGGCAAAGGAAGTAAACCCGATTGTTGGAATACCATTTTCACACAAAATGTCGAGAAGTTTGGGTCCATAGGGATCCATGATTTGGAATTTTGCGTTCATCCAAGCGATGGTATCTTCCTCCGCCGTCCACGTTCTCATCCCTTCAGGTTTCCATTCGCTTCGCCAATTTTGCAATAAAGCATCTTGCGGATAGATTAGCACATCATCGAGATCAAACATGACCAATGTATTCTTTGAAAATTCACTGGTAGAAATTTCATCAAGAGCGTGGATAGTCTTAATCTCTGAAAATGCTGAGACTGTGGCAAATAAACAAAACAGAAATAAGAAGCACAGAAAATGGATTTTTTGATTCATAAATTATCACAAAATCTTTTCATTTTAAAAATTCAACAATTTCTTCAATTAAATTAGTAATGTTGAAATCTTTCTTTTGCATAATCCTATCACAAAAATTAGGAAACTTCAATGAAATTATGCCCTTGATGAGGAACAGAAGAACAGGCGAGAATTTGTTATTAGGGTCAGCTTAGAATTCGGATTATAAAGCACGTTAAGGATTTTTACTTTCTATTACTTAGGTTTGTCGTTCTTAATATCCAATCTGTCATGATATTTAGTGCTGAAGGTGCTATTGTTTCTTCAGTTTGTTCATACTCATCCCACGATCCTATCTCGCATGTTTGGAACGCATGATTGAGTTTTGGCAACTCAATGATTGTATAGTCTTTATTGCCAGCTTCTTTGAGCGCCTCATCGATGAAAGGAAGGTTTTGTTTTGGCGATACCACTAGATCAAGATCGCCATTCAGCACTAATGTAGGAATTGTAATTTGTCTCAAAGCGTTAGAAGGTTCATAAGGAAAGTAAAAGTGACCCCATGGAGAATTAAATCTTTTTATCAATTCTTCAGTTAAGACAGAATGGGTCTTAACCCATGTTTTTTGATTCTCGGTCAATCCAGATAAGAATTTTGCAAGTGCTTCCTGTATCTGTTCTTTGGCCACATCCCGATTGGTTTCTTTTTTCACAATTCCTGTAAAAATTTTTCGAACTTGAGTATCAATGGCAATCATTTCCTCATCTACTCCATTTCCACGATGGAGCAATCTTCCCTGTTCGCAAAAAATTTCTTCTCCGTTTACACCAGTTCCAGCCATTAGCACAATAAAGGCTACATCGTTTGATTTTGCTGCGAGCATAGGTGCTACAATTCCGCCTTCGCTATGACCAACAAGCCCGATCTGGTTTTTGAAAATTTCTGGTCTCGATTTCAAATATTCGACACCTTTAGCAACATCATCACAAAAGTCCTCTATTGTTGCGTTATCGTAATTTCCAGTAGATTTTCCGACACCACGCTTATCAAAGCGTAGCACTGCTATACCATGTCTTGTGAAGTGATCTGACAACACGAGAAAAGGTTTATGGCCAAGGATTGTTTCATCACGATCTAAAGCTGAAGAACCATGAATGAGGATGACAGCAGGAAATGGTCCGGTTGTTCTAGGCAATGTCAGGGTTCCTGAAAGCGATATTTCACAATTTCCATAACTGACTTCTTCTACAAAATAAGGAAAAGGAGGTTTTGGCTCTTGAGAACGATTTTTTTGATTTGTTTGTAACATATGCTCTTCTCCAATAAGAAATTGCAAAGAGAAGAAAAAACATATGATGAAAAGGGTCATCGCTTTGAAATTCATATTTTCCCTCCCGTTTAAATTTGTGATCAACTGACTATCCTAGTATTTAATCGCAACCAATTATTGATTTTAGCAATAACATCAGCGATCTTTTCTGGAAGAGGTGCTAAATTTTCTGCACGTAAATTTCTCAAATATTCTTTCCATAAATTTTGCAATCGATTCAATTCGTCCTCATCATAGGTAATCGGCAAAGTAAGCTTTGTTTCTCGATGCTCAAATACCATTCGGATAATCTCTTCAACCTTTTCAAGGAATGGCTTAAAAGATATCATGGAGTAGAGATCGTGAAAGTCCTTCATACGGCTATTGAAGGATCCACGGTGGATAATCGTCTCCAATTTTTCAGCAAAAATGAATTCTTTTGGATAACAGGGAAGCGTAACAGTTCCCTCAAAAAGACCACCTTTGGAAGATGTTGTAAGTGGGATGGGATATTCAATAGGATCGACAATATCATCAAAGCCAATATCGATCGCTACTTTAAACCTTGTCTTTCCAAAATAAGCCATCATCGACACTTCCACCCCTGGATATCCCATATGTGGGTGGGTAAGTTCGCTGACTTTAATTTCTTTAAATAGAAATCCATCTTGTATGTCGATGCTTGCGATTTTCTCGAAAACGATCTTTAGACCATTGACTTCATTACTGATCCTCTTTGCAAGAAAATCTAAATCGGTTGTTTCCCTTCCGATTTCTATGTATTTTGATAAGAGAATGCCGCCTTTTAAGACAAAATGTTTACGGTACTCTGATTTAGCCAGTCGTACAAGAAAACGTTCTAGTGTCAGGGTTTGCCAAAGATCTGCAGGATCGCGATTTTTTTCTTTCGCGATTGCCCGTAGCTTGGCTTTGAATGATTTTTCTAAATCTGATGTCATGTTGTATACGATAAAATATAGGGTGTGATGTTCACGCGTAATGCCTTTGCATATGCGCCTAGTTTCTTTGGATCGGGCTTGTGATTTTTACTTTGGAAATATCTTTGAATGGCCTTTATAGCAATTTCCTTGCTTAGATAGCGAAAGGCATCAACTACACAACGCTCTCGATCAAAAATTTTGACCTTATATTCCCCAACAGAAATTTCAGTTTTTCCAAGGGAAATATTACGCATTCTGATGATTTTTGTATTTGGTCGTTTAGGGGCGTAAGATTCATGGGGAATAGCTATCCAGATTTCTCTCATCACCTGATCTGTTAATTCATAATAGCAGAGAGCAGAAATCAGGCAGATGACTCCTTCTGGCATACCCGCTGCTATCAACCCCAAATTCTCCCATTGAAAGTCGACTTCAGGTTCATATTCGCTAAATCGATATGTCCCTGGGTAAATTCTTTCTATGGTACCCTTTTTGACTAAATAAGCGATTGCATGTCTTGGCACATTGCGATCTACAGCCTGTTCTGCTGTAAAGAAAGGAACGTGCTGAAAGGGCTCCAATTGTTTTTCATATTTTGAATGTCTCATACCCTAATTCTACAAAATCTACCCAATTAAGTCAAGTGGGTAGATTTTATAGATTTTCTACATGGAAAAGTTCTTGCATGACTGTAATATGTTCGCTCATTGAATTTGAATGGGTAGGTCTTAGAGAATTCGAACATTTCCTTGGAAACTCCTTGAAAAATAGGGTAAAAAGCTCTAAAATCGGGTAAAATAATCAGTAAATTACCCTATTTAACTGATCTTATACCCTATTAATGGAAGATTATGCATTCATTGGATGAAAGTTTTTTAAAGTCTTTAACGTTTACAGCTGAGCAACTTACTATTTTGCGTACGATTGGTGAGTATCAAGGAAAACAGGAACTTTACTTCAAGCAATCGCCCGAAATTTTAAAAGGTCTTCAGCAAGTCGCGATTATTGAATCGAGCGAGTCATCCAATCGATTAGAAGGCATTACCGCTCCACATCACCGTATTGCCGAACTCATCACGCAAGACACTATGCCAAAAGATCGATCGGAACAGGAAATTGCCGGATATCGAGATGCCCTAAATTTGATTCATCAATCTGCTGAGCATATGCCATTTTCACTCAATGTGATTCTACAACTCCATTCATGGATTTATCGCTATCTTCCAAATCCTGGAGGCCAGTGGAAAACAACAGATAATGAAATCACGGAAATCCATCCTGATGGAAAAAAACGTGTCAGATTTATTCCTTCTAATGCGTTTGAGACCCCATCGGCTATGGAAAAATTGATGAAAGATTATCGAATGAGTATCGAAGAGTGGCGTATAGAACCACTTATTGTGATTCCAGCTACTATTTTGGATTTTTTGTGCATTCACCCATTTCGAGACGGCAACGGTCGCACAGCTCGCTTATTGACACTTCTGCTCCTTTATCATTTTGATTATCAGGTAGGGAGATATATCAGCCTTGAGCGGATCTTTGAAGAATCAAAAGAGAGTTATTATGAAACGTTGGAGAAAAGTTCTCAAGCTTGGCACCAAGGAAAACATAACCTTATGCCTTGGATGACCTATTTCTGGGGAGTCTTGCTAAGAGCTTACAAGGAGTTTGAAGGACGAGTTGGGACCTTAACTACAGGCAAAGGAAGTAAAGCTCAGCATATCACTATGACTATAGAAAATATGATCGGTCCTTTTTCTATTTCCGATATTGAACGTGCTTGCCCATCCGTAAGTAGAGACACTATTCGACTCGTTTTAAGGCAACTCAGAGATGAGGGTTCCATTATCCCTCAAGGTAAAGGTCGCAGTGCAAAGTGGATAAGGAAATTAACATGAGACGAAAGTTTATCTCACAAATTGTTGGAAGGAAGGTCTTTTAAATGGAGACAAAGAAGAAAAAGACCATGTCGAAAGAAAAGCTAATCGCTTTGATCTCTCAAGAGAAAGAAATCCACCCAAATGATGTGCGTCATGTTATTCAAGCCTTTTTAGATAAGACAACAGATTATTTAGCAGAAGGATATCGTCTCGAATTTCGAGATTTTGGCGTTTTTGAAGTCATCGAAAGAAAGCAGAAGATCGAGCGTAATCCAAAGAAGCCAGAGGAAGAGATCATTATTCCTTCACGTCGCGTTGCTAAATGGTTTCCAGGAAAAAAGATGCGCCAACAGATCGAAAGCAGTGTAGAGGTCATATGAGGGAGAGTGCGCTGAGTTTGCACATCCTTCGGGAAAGAGACATCTCAGGATTGGTAGAGACTTTCAATTTTCCTTGGGCATCTCTTGAAGTGACACAAGAGAAATGGAAGAAGTATTATGCGGAGCAAAACGCAAATATTCGCACCGTGTGCATTGCCAAAGTACAAGATGAGTCTGTTGGTTATGGTAGTTTATTGAACATTTCAGAGTATCCGAATTTTAAGGATGAGGGCATTCCAGAAATCCATGATGTCTGGGTTTCTGAGAAACATCGAGGCACTGGGATTGGTAAAAGATTGGTCCAATATTTAGAGGGACTAGCGCAGCAAAAAAATCACAAGCAGATTGGGATTGGAGTTGGGCTTTATAAAGACTATGGACGTGCTCAGAGATTACATGTTCACCTTGGATATGCTCCTGATGGACATGGCGTAACATACAAATATCAGCCTATAGTGCCTGGAGACCCATATCCAATAGATGATGATCTGGTGATTTGGTTTAAGAAGGATTTGCCATGAATAAGATAAAAGACAGCGACTATCATTTTGAGTATCAAGAAGAGCCAATTCAAGAAGATGAACAGGTCCTGAATGATGGCATCAGTGATGAAGCTGCCTTGAAAAAAAATATGGAAAGGATCAAACCGTTTAGAATTTTCATCAAGGATGCTCATGGAATTGTGCTTGGTGGAGCAAGCGGTACCATTTTTTATGGCAGCCTTTATGTTGATATGCTCTGGTTAAAGGAAGAACTGCGTCATCAAGGTCTTGGGAGAAAATTGATGATGGAAGCAGAGAAGATCGGACGCGAAAGGCAATGTACATTTGTGACGCTTAATACAATGGACTGGGAGGCCCTGTCATTCTATCAGAAGCTTGGTTATGAAATTGAGTTTGTGAGAAAGGGCTACTCCAATGATTCGCAGATGTACATGTTGAGGAAGGAGCTATGAGAAGTTCTTCTTCGCACAATAAAGCGCCAAAAGTGATTGGAATTTCTGGCGCTTCTGGCATGGGAAAAACAACTTTAACTAATGCTCTTGGACAAGCGTTGCATGCAACCAAAATATTTTGGGATGACTATGATGCGCTTTCAAAAGAGCCCAATGATTACATGAAATGGTATGCAACGGATAGGGACTACTCTGCATGGGATTATGGTGTCTTGGCAAAATTGCTTTGCACTCTAAAATCTGGAGAATCGGTTATTTGCCCAGCAACAAAACAAGTATTAAAACCAACAGAATTCATTATATTTGATGCTCCATTAGGATATCGACATACACAAACCGCAAAATACATTGATTTCTTAGTATTTCCCAACACACCTCCTGATGTCGCTTTATCAAGAAGGTTATTGCGCGATTTCCGAAATAAGGAGTCGTCATCCATTAATGACGTTCTGAATGAAATCGAATTTTATTTATCCGCCAGAGAACTGTACATCATGTGCTATGAAGAAAATCGTGATGCAAATTTAGTTGTGGATGGTTGTTTACCAGTAGAAAGTCAAATAATTGAAATTTTGCAGGCCATAGAAAAACATGTGTTTAGTCCAATCCTGGCTGAGGAATGATTGCAATGGATAAAGGAAATATTTTTAAAATAGGAGAGCTATAGATGAAATTAAAAATCGCCATTTATTTAGCAGGTAGCATCAAAAATGGACACGAAAAATCAGACGAATCTTTTTGGACTGATGAAGATATGGCTCTCCTAAAAAAGAGCTTAGATAAATATGAAATATCATTTTTGAATCCTGCTTTTAGAACAGACGACTTATCTGATCAGTTCTCTGTGTTTGGCAGGGATATGCTTCAGGTTTTCAGCAGTAATTTTGTCTTTGTGGACGCTCGTGATCGACGTGGACTTGGTGTAGGTGCGGAAATGATGTGGGCGAAAGTAAACAAAATTCCTGTGATTACATGGGCGCCAAAAAATTCTCATTATAACAAAGATCAGACGACTATTTTAGGAGTGCCTGTAGCAAACTTCATTCATCCATTTGTAGAATCTCTTAGTGATAAGGTAGTTGAAAATCTTGTGGATGGTGCGCAATGGATTCATTCTACGATTTCAAATCCTGTAGTTGAAATAAAAGGAGCCCAGTACATTGGGTCAGCCATGCAGCACTATAAAGATAGTCAATTGCATCACGATCGGCCTATGAAAGAATTATTAACGGCCAGCGAAGAACTCAAGCAGCGCATGCATCGTTCTCATCCTCAAGTTATGTTAAGCTCAAACTGAAAGGATATTTAAATGAGCGACAAAAATCTTAATAAAATTCTAAGAGCTAAATAGCAGGAGGATTACCGGTGAATAAGGTTAATATTAAAGAAAAATTTCAGATGTTTGATCAATATTGGAGTCCAAAAATTCTTGGGGAATTAAACGGAAACCACATTAAAATTTTCAAAGCAAAAGGTGAATTTGTTTGGCATCAACATGAAAATGAAGATGAATTTTTCCTTGTGATACATGGTCAACTAAAAATTAAACTTAAGGATCGTGAAATTATCCTTAATGAAGGGGAATTTTTTATTGTTCCCAAAGGTACAGATCACCTTCCTTATGCCGATGAAGAAGCACATGTTCTACTTTTTGAACCTAAACAGGTCGTCAATACTGGAGAGATTATATCAGAAAAGACGGTTGAAAACCCAGAATGGTTATAAATTACTTTAAGCGAGTTAGAATATGAAATTACTAGGAAAAAAAGCCATAGTGACAGGAGCAAATAGAAGTATTGGAAGGGCTATAGCAATTGCCTTGGCTAGCGAAGGAGCTGATATAGCAATTAGTTATCGTTCAGATGGAAGTGAAGCAAAGAAAACAATTGAATTTATTGAGCAGCTTGGTCGATCGGGGAAGAGCTTTTTCGCTGACTTCTCAAAAACTGAAGGAGTAAGGCAATTTTTTCAGGAAGCTCTTCATTATTTAGGCTCTATTGATATTCTAGTAAACAATGCTGCTGGATATGATACAAGTGCTTTTCTGGATTTAAATATTGATAAATTTGAACATCTCATTAAAGTGAGTGTATCTGCTCCCATGTTGCTTATTCAATTAGCAGCACAGAACATGATAAAAGAGGGGAGACCAGGAACAATCATCAATATTTCTTCTATCTCAGGGAATCGACCTTATCCAAATCGCGTAGCTCATTCTACTGCTAAAGCAGCCTTAAATATGTTAACTCAAGCCACAGCTCTTGAATTGGCTCAGCATAATATTCGGGTCAATGCAATTGCTCCAGGTGCAACCCCATATGAAGCAAATGAAACAGAAATCAATACAGACATCCCATTGAAAAGAACAGGAACCCCGATGGATCAAGCTACTGCAGCTATTTATCTTGCTTCGGAAGAGTCATCGTGGATGACTGGTCAAATAATGACCATCGATGGTGGGCAGTCCCTTTCGTTCTAGCCCTTCTAATTTCAAAGGAGTTTTTAAGTGAAAACAACACCAATTTATCTCGATGACCCATACGTTAAGGAGATGAAAGCAAAAATAATTGATGCCATTCAAGAAAAAGAAGGAGTTTGGCGGTTGATTCTCGATGAAACTATATTTTATCCCATGGGAGGAGGACAGCCGACAGATCAAGGGCAAATTATTTTTTCCGATGGATCTCGAGCAGAGGTTTACCAAGCACTCCTTAAAGACGGTGAAATTAATCATTATGTGAAAACATCGTCTCAGCCAGTTCTTGGAAGCGAAGTCAGAGGAATAATTGATTGGGAACGTCGTTATAAAAATATGCGTGTTCACTCAGCAGGGCATGTGATTGACTTTTCGATGTATTTATTAGGTTATTCTCCAAGTCCCTTACATCCTATGAAAGGTGATCATGGGAAAAAACCATTCGTCCTTTATCAAGGAGCTATCGAAAAAGAAATCAAAGATGAGCTTCAGAAAAAATCAAATGAACTCATTGCAAAAGATTTTAATTTTTCATGGAATTTTGACCTTCTTGAAAATATTGAAAAAGAAGCCATTTATTTACAGCCAGGATTACCGAAAAATAAGCCTTTACGAGCTTTAAGGTTGGATGGTGTTGGAGTTGTTGCTGATGGTGGAACGATTGTAGCATCAACAAAGGAAGTAGGGAACGTCTTAATCACCGATATTGAAGTGGATGATGGAAATACTTGCATTAAATATCAGGTAGTTTAAATACATTTAAAAAGTTTTATTTCAATAATTTCAATAATATGGATGTAATATGAAGAAGTTTTATTTAACAATTTCAATGATACTTTGCATTTTTTCGTGTTATGCACAGATCACCCAGGTTAACAATATGAAAGAAGTGTTTGAGTATTTCACCGAGGCTGATTCGAAGACCTTGGCCATTTTCGATGTCGATATGGTTTTAGTTCAACCGAGCGATCCGGCTTTCCAAATGGCAAATATGAAGCGTTTTGGAGCTATTTCCAAACGGATCATGAAAGAAGTGCCAACAGAAAAGCAAATGATGTTTTTGAGTTTGATGACCACCAGTTCTGATCCGGTACTGATCGATAATTCCACCCCTCAATTTTTAAAGCAGATTATTCAGAAGGGGATTCCTGTAATGGCGCTAACGGCCAACTTGACAGGATCTTTTGGAACGATCAGAAACATGGAGCAATGGCGTGTCAATAGTCTACGCTGTCTAGGAATCGATTTTTCTGAATCCGCTTCCTATCAAGCGCCGCTCATATTTGACAATTTAGCTTCTTATCGTGGGTATTATTCGAATTACCTCAACGGAATCCTATTTGTGAATGGGACCGTCGTTTCAAAGGGAGATGCTTTCTTAGCATTTATCGAAAAAACCAAGCTATCGCCAGAAAGAATCATCTTTATTGACGATCGCGAGGACAATCTGAAGAGTTTGGAAGCTGCAATTCAAAAGCTTGATAAACCAGTTGAATACCATGGATTGCATTACATTGGAGCTCAGAAATATCCATCCCAAATGATATCTGAAGAGGAATTTGAAGCACGTTGGCAGAAACTGGCTTTGGAAGCAAAGGAACTTAATTGATGAAAAAAATAATGATCATTTTATTTGCTATGGATTTGTTCTTCATTCCGCTAATGCATATTGCAGCGATGGGAGAACAGCCAAGTAATCAAGAAGCTTCTGAAATTTTATGGAGAGTAGGCGCCAAGATCCATTTTGAAGAGGAAGATGGTATTGATTACATTGGAACAAAACAGCTAAATGCGACTACAAAACGGGTGATAAAAGAAATCATAGCTACTGTATCGGATGATTGTGCGAAAAATGCAAAAATTTCATTAAAAAAGGAAAATGGAAAAATAGACATCACTCATTATGAGGAGACAAACAGACCAGGTGTCGGAGAAGAATTACATGCCACTCTGCTTTATACGAAAGCGAGAGGATTTTTTGATTCTGAAACCTTACAACAAAATTGCCTTAATCTTTTCCCATCCTGCAGTGTTCCCCCAAGCATAGAACAAGTAGTCGCAGTTTATAATTCTATTATCCAACCAGAATGGAAATTTCAAATAGCAGAAGTTCTTGTTGGAAATAGAGAAAAGGGGCCTTTTTGTTTAATGGTAAAATTGTTGTTTAAAGGACGGGAACGCATTTTCTATGGAAATAAAGCAATCTCTGCAGGTTTGCACATGACGCTCGTAAACTTCACTGATAAATCCATATTTCCTGACGATGCCTCATTAGACCTGCTTGTTAAAAAGTTAAACGAAGCATTCCAGGGAAAGCAAATTAAGATCGCTCATAAAAACGGCATGACTGATTTAGAATTTGGAATTTCTGGTTCTTCATGGAGAATAAGAGCTGGTGAGAAAATAGAAATTTGTAGATAAATTTAACTATTCGGATTGTTAGTAACTTCAGTATTCTTAAGTGTAATTCGAATTCTTTCAACTCCTTTATTCGCGCGTTCTCGTTTGAGATCGATCCCTCCTATTTCCCCAGTCGAATGTACATGAGTGCCTCCACATGGGATTATAGCAATATTTTGCAGCCTCCAATAACGAATCTGATTAGCTTCATCTAAAAACCCTTTTTCGATTGGAAGATCGGCTGCAATAATCCTATTGTATTGTTCAAGAATGATTGGAAAATATTCAGAAATATTCACAGCGCATTCAAAATCTACTCGTGCCCCGTTTTCAGCCATATGAGCACCTCTTTTTTTGATAACTGTGTCAATCTCTTCCGGTTTCAGCTCAACGCCTTCTTGAGTTTTATTAAACAGGCGGTTCATAAGGACCAGAACTAACTCACACGTAAAATGGAGACGCATTAAACGATTGCGTCGTTGCCAGTCTATTTTCATGATGACATTGGCTTCAGGAATAAGACCATGCCCTTCTGGAAGCATATAGTAAATCAAAAAAAGGTGCAGTCTTATCCATTTTCGATGAGAGAACCTCAATACCATTAATTGTCACACGATCACTTTCTTGTCCCCCAGATTCTGAAAAACCAATCGTTTCATCTAGGACAACAGTATTGCCATCAACCTGAATTACTTTTGTTTCAAGACATGCCAGGTAGGGATTATCCCAAAAAACTTTTTTCATACTTACTCTTTTATTGAAACAATTTTTCCAGCAGTTATCAGTTGTATCTTTTCTGCAGGCAATTTGAATACTGCATAGGGGGTACCGGCTGCTGCCCATAGGGTTTTGTACTGGAGCAGATCTTCATCTATGTAAACATGCACTATGGAGGTTTTGTGTCCTATTGGGGGAATTCCGCCGATGGCAAATCCAGTAATATCCCTTGTAAAATCAGCATCCGCCTTTACAATCTTCTCCCCAACATATTTTTGAATGACTGCTTCACTTACACGGTTTATACCGCTTGCAAGTATGAGGACTGGTTGTTTTGTTTCTTTTGTGCAAAAAAGTAACGATTTGACAATCTGACCTATTTGGCAGCCAATGCTTGTTGCAGCGTCTTGCGCAGTACGTGTGCTTGCTGCAAGTTCAATAACTTCCATTTCTAGCCCTTTTTCAAAAAGCGATTTTTGAACACTTTCCGCGCTTTTGCTCAGAGCCATATATTCTCCTATACATTTTGTGTTTTGTGAGGCATAATGCACATTATGCCTAATGTGCGCTATAACGCACAAGTATTTTTTAACATAGGTTCCATTTGATTGAAATATTCAACCGTATAGCTTCAACCTTAAAGACATTGCGAAAAGAACGTGGATGGAGCTTAGATAAAACAGCCCAAGAGACAGGTGTAAGTAAAGCAATGCTAGGTCAGATTGAGCGTGCAGAATCTAGCCCAACGATTGCCATCCTATGGAAAATAGCAAGTGGATTTGATGTTCCCTTTTCTTTATTTGTTGCTGACGAACAACGTGACTATAGTACAGGCCAAACAAAAACTATTCACCCAAGCGAAGATAAAATCAAAGTGTTTCCACTTTTTCCCTATGATGAAAAAACAAAGTGCGAGATATTTTTAATCGAACTTTTACCTGGATGTGAGCACATTTCATCTCCTCATAAACCAGGCGTCATCGAGCATGTAATCGTAGCAGAGGGTTCAATGGAAGTCTTTTTGAATGACTCATGGAAACCATTAAAAAAAGGGGAGGGACTTCGATTTTGTGCCGATCAACCTCACGGCTACCGCAATCTATCCAGGAAAAATTCTACCATTCACGACATCATTCACTATTCAATGTGATGGCTGTAATCATTTCCATTTGAGTCGCGATTGTGCTAAAATCACTTTCTGAAATGAAAAAGCATCCTCGACGAAATGGAAAGCCCCATTTTTTCTTATCCTGAATAAAAGTGAGCGAATCGATTAGTGGCAAAATCGACACTTCCTTTGCAGGAAAGAACTTTACATTTCTCCTATAAGGGATAAAGTCCTCACTCATTTGAAATGGATATGGTTCGCCAGGCTCAATCCGTCCAATCGCTGTAAATGCCTTACAAGGCTCTTTTTCACCGAACTTTAATGTTGGGGAATAATAGATAATCCAATCATTTGGCCGCATTTGTTTTAAAGGGCCCTCTTTTCCATGACAGACTTGCGCAAATCCTCCTTGAACTCCTCTCATCACATGTTCTTTACTTACAACACCGATCCAGTAGCGCATGATTTTCCCCTAATTTAAGATAATTTCTGTAAGATCTCGATGCACTTACTCATATCCTGGCCAAGTTTATCAAAAAACTTTAGGTCAACAGCTTCGACAAGAGGTAATGCCTGCTCAACAAGCTCCGCACCATTTTTAGTTAAGCGAGGGAACTTTGATCGCTCATCATCATTTCGTTTGTGCCGTTCGATAAATCCCTTCTTTTCCAATGCACGTAAAACTTGTGATGTCATCGTGATATCCATACTGCAATGCCTAGCAAGCTCAACCTGAGTAATATTTGCATGGTTACGCGTTAGCCATCCAATGCTTGCCAAAAGAACGAATTGTGGATGGGTTAAACCGAGAGTAGTCAAGACAGCTTCAATTTGACGGCGCCATTGTGTGCTCACTTGCCATAATAGAAATCCAGGACTCTGTTCTGGTCCATCAAATTGACTAACTTTCTTCCACGCAACATCTTTCATTAAAAATTCTTTGTTTTGCTTAGATTTTCAGCTTTTTTAATCATTGCTTCCATTTCTTGTGGGAGATTTTTTTTCATTGTACGTCCAATCAGATATGCGAACATAAACGCCAAAGGTCCAGTCATCTCAATTTGATGCGTAACCAATCTTCTTCCCTCAGATTCTATTAAATAGTGAGAGACGATGATCCTAGCCAAAAAGAGTTTCGATTCATCCACAAACATTTTCATCGGCTGAACTTGAGTGAGCTTGGTATGCACAAGTGGCCCACCTTTTGGCTTTAATGTACCTGTTGTTCCTACTTCGAAGGGCCCATCTATGGTACTAAATTCGATGCCATGATCCCATGTATTCCAATTTTTTACGTCTTGCCAGATATGCCAAATATCTGTGGCTGATGCTTCGGTTTCTATTGTGTGTTTAATGATTAACATGAGTCATTCTCCTATCTAATATGTATGCATATCATATGCATGCATTCTATTTATGTCAAAATGTTTTGCATTGACAAGATTGTCTAATTTAGACTAAACTGTATATAAATAAGAGGAGCAAAGATGAACGATCTAGCTATATATTTTTCTGTGGCTCAGGCAATTAATATACTTCTCCATCCATATGGAGAGATAGTTATTCATGATCTGAAGACTGGTCAGATCGCCGCCATCTATAATAATTTCTCAAAAAGAAAAGTTGGAGATGAATCATTAATTGAAGATTTAGAAGACTATGAGAAACTGCCTGATGTTTTTCCTGTCTATTCAAAAATGAACTGGGACGGCAGGAAAATGAAATCCTCTACTGCTACCTTGCGTGATAAAAAAGGAAAACCCATTGGTCTTTTGTGCATTAATCTTGATATTTCAAAATGGGAAGAGGTTCATCATTTTCTAGGAGAATGGTTAGGAAGTGTAGGCAATCAAAATCAACCCGAGGTTCTTTTTAAAGATGATTGGAAAGAAAAAATTAATGCCTATGTTTCTGAATTTTTGAAAAGAGAAGGAGCATCGCTTAAGGCTTTAAGCAAAGAAAAAAAACGAGAGCTGATTAAGGCCCTTCATCAAGAAGGGGCCTTTAAAGCTAAAAATGCTGCGTCTTATGTGGCTGACGTTCTCGATCTCTCACGCGCTACAATATATAACTATTTGAGGTAATGGATGAAAATTCCCGATTTTAAATTAGAAGAATTTTGGAAAAAATATGAGTTCTCAGCTCCCTATTTATTATGTCCATCGGATGTGGAAACTTGGAGCCTCAAAGAACTTTTGACTTTGGCTGATGCTGAATCGCGAACACTTTGGGATAATCTACATCTGGGATACACGGAAAGTCCTGGTTCACCTTTACTTCGTGAGGAAATAGCTAACCTTTATTCAACTCTTGATAAAGATCATATTCTGACTACAGCAGGTGCAGAGGAAGGAATTTATTGTAGCATGCAATCGCTCCTTTCTCCAGGTGACCATGCTATAGTCATTTCTCCCTGTTATCAATCTTTGGAGACTTTACCTAAAGTGCTGGGAGCTGAAGTTACCAGTATATCGCTTGATCCTAAGAAAAAATGGAAGCTAGACATTGAACAGCTTAATGATGCATTTCGCTCATCAACGAGACTTCTTATCCTTAATTGCCCTCACAATCCAACCGGTGCACTTTTGGATAAAGAGGTGTTTGAGACCATGATAAAACTCGCAAGAGCTAATGGTACTTACATTTTTTCAGATGAAGTCTATCGCTATCTCGAAATCGATGAGTCAAAGCGACTCCCAGCAATAGCAGATGCCTACGAAAAAGGAATAAGTCTTAATGTCATGACAAAGGCATTTGGTCTTGCAGGTTTACGCATCGGCTGGTTGGCTTCTCGTGATAAAGACTTTTTACAAGAAGTAGGGTCATATAAACTCTACACCTCAATTTGTAATAGCGCTCCAAGCGAGATTCTTGCTCTCATGGCTCTTCGAGCAAAGGATGTTATTTTAAAGAGAAATCGAGAAATTATGATGAACAATTTAGACCTTCTCGATCAATTTTTTGAACGTTATCCCTCTTCTTTTGCGTGGAATTGTCCGGAAAGTGGTACAATGGCATTCCCAGAACTTCTTTTACCTATACCCATAGATTGGTTCATTGAAAAACTAGTTGAAGAAGCCGGCATACTCATTATGCCAGGAAGTGTTTTCGATTTTCCTGGAAATTTCTTTCGCATTGGATTTGGTCGTAAGAACATGCCAGAAGTACTTAAACGTTTTGAACAATACTTAAAAAGCCATGCAAATATACACTAAAGAGCAAATCGAAAAAGCGATCGATATACCTTATTTGATTGCAGAAATTGAGAAAGGACTGACTCTCTATTCAAAAGAAAAAGCAATCATAGCCCCATCAAGCTTTTTGCATTTTAAAAATCCTCCTGGCGATGTTCATATCAAATCAGGAGCTATTATAGGTGAGGATCTCTATGTCGTTAAAATCGCGTCTGGATTTTACGATAATCCTAAGCTCGCATTATCTAGTAGTAATGGCCTTATGCTGCTCTTTTCCCAAAAGACCGGAGAGTTAAAAGCGATTCTTTTGGATGAAGGTCGACTAACCGATCTACGCACAGGACTTGCAGGTGCGATCGCAGCAAAGCACTTAGCTAATCATCCAATTATAAAAATTGGCATTATTGGTACAGGAATCCAGGCTAGAGAACAACTTTTTAATCTTCAATTCGTTACAGGTTGTAGAGAAGTTCTTATTTGGGGAAGAAATCCAGCTAAAGCAATGGATTTCGCTCAAGATCCACGTTTTTCTATGTTTAATATTTCTTTAGTAAGAAATGTTGAAGAGGTCGCAGAAAGCTGCAATTTAATTGTAACAGCCACTGCTTCTACCAAACCGCTACTCTTTGGTGATCAATTAAGGCCAGGTACTCATATTACAGCGGTAGGGACAGATGATTGTGGAAAACAAGAGATGGATGCCAGTGTTTTTGATAAGGCAGATTTAATCATAGTAGATAGCTTCTCTCAATGCTCGCAATATGGAGACCTTGCACATGCGAAGAATATCAAGAATACACCTATGGAGCTGGGTGCTTTCTTAGATAAACCCCAAATGCGTCATAACAATTGGATTACTGTGGCAGACCTTACAGGCATTGCTATAGAGGATCTTCAAATTGCAAAAGCTGTTTTTTCAAAGCTACTGTAGGATGAAATGAATTGCACTCTCTGCTATAACTTCTATAAATCAATAATGTTCACTGTATAGGAATACAACATATTCGAAAAATTTAATAGCGATAAGGTTTAGAATGAGGTCATTGATTGCAATTAGACATGTAGATTTTGAAGATCTAGGGAATTGGGAAGATTTTCTCTCGGAAGATTACAAGATTAAATATATTCACGCTGCTGATCAAGCGATCTCTCTACTAAGAAATGAAAATATTGATCTTTTGGTTGTACTTGGTGGACCTATAGGAGTTTATCAGGAGAAAGAATATCCCTTTATTAAAACTGAAATTGCACTATTAGAAGATCGATTGAAATCGGATTTACCTACCCTAGGAATATGTTTGGGAAGCCAATTAATAGCAAGAGCATTGGGTGCAAAGGTATATCCTAATCATACCAAAGAAATTGGCTGGCAACCTTTAAATCTAACTGAGAAAGGTAAAAGTGGCTGTATACGTTATTTAGATTCTAAATATACATCTATGTTTCATTGGCATGGTGATACTTTTGATTTACCACCTGGAACGGATCTATTAGCCTCTACTAACAACTGCAAGAATCAAATTTTTGCTTTTAGAAAAAATGTGCTTGCATTCCAATGTCACCCAGAAATTTCAGCTCAACACTTAGAAAAGTGGTGGATAGGTCATACAGCTGAATTATCTCATAATCATCTTTCAGTTAATGACTTACGTGATCAAAGTACAAAACTAGCTCCGCAACTTCAGAAGCAATCACTCCAATTTATACAAGCATGGATAGATAGTATTAAAGAAAAGACTATATCTGCATCTCTTGAGGCAGAGAAGTCATGAACAATTCACTCTTTTCTCATGAAGCGTTGTCTCTAAATGGAAGTAAGAAACTTGTTTATACAGCCATGTCGAAGCATTATTTCTATTTTCGGATGCATATTTCACGTTATGTTCTAGAGCAAGGAAAAGTACCTTTAAATCCTTTTATGCTTTTTGATTATTTCTTATTGGATAGTGTTGAAAGAGATCTGATCAGAGATGCTAATAATTCTGTTGTCTTGCGATCTGATGAAATTTGGGTTTTTGGACCTATCTCAAATGGAGTTCTTGCTGAAATTGTTCTGGCACGGAAAGCTAATCGACCAATTCTTTATTTTAAAATTGAAAAACCTCATAAGATCACACCCATTTCACCAGAAGAAATTGAAATGGAAAGCGAAGTTGAACAGTTTAAATCCCTCGTATACTCCTAACAAAGATTGGTTAGTCATGAAAAAAGCTCTTATCATTGGTGCTTCTTCGGGAATAGGCAAGGAACTAGCGATCACGCTTGCTAAAAATGGTTATGAAGTAGGCTTAATGGCAAGACGCTTAGAGTTGTTAGAAGCTTTACAGCAACAAATTTCAACTAAGACTTATGTCGGTCACATTGATCTTAGTCAAGCATCTGAAGCAATGGATAAGATGCAACATATGATTCAAGAGATGGGAGAGGTCGATCTAATCATTATAAATTCCGGAACTGGATTTCTGAATCCCGAACTCGATTGGCTAAAAGAACGACAAACCTTGGATGTCAATGTATATGGCTTTTGTGCATTAGCAGGTATTGCCTTTAATTTCTTTTCAAAACAAGGCCATGGGCATTTAGTGGGGATTTCTTCTATTGGAGCATTGAGAGGCAACCATATTGCTCCTGCCTACAATGCCTCGAAAGCATTTATGTCTAATTACTTAGAAGGTTTACGTAAGAAGGCTTTTAAAGACCGAATTCAGATAATTGTGACCGATATTAAACCTGGATTTGTCGATACGGATATGGCTAAAGGTGAGGGAAAATTCTGGGTTGCTTCTCCCTCTAAAGCAGCTGAGCAAATTTACGCTGCGATTCAAAGTAAAAAATCTGTCGCATATATTACCCACCGCTGGCGTCTTATTGGATGGCTTCTGAAGATTATGCCGAATTGGATTTATAAGAGGTTAGACTGATATGACTTTTAAGAAAGATTGGGAAAAGACGGATCAACACTTTCAGATTGGAATCCCCATTCTTGAAGCTATGCTGGACCATGCTTTACCCAATCAAAAAGTTTCTTCTCATACGGTCATTTCTGGAGGGTGTGCAAATCTTAACATCAAAGTCAACTTCGAGAAGAGATCGGAACCTCTAATTCTAAGAATTTATTTACGAGATAAGGATGCGGCCTATCGCGAGCAAAATCTGGCAACTCTTATTAATCACTCCATACCCATACCAGAAGTTTATTTTGTAGGTGATATAGATAATTATCGATTTGCCATCACGCAATTCAAATATGGAATTACTCTCCGCGATTTATTATTGGATAACAAAACTGAAAATATAAAAAATCTTATGAAAGAAGCGGGCTTAATTTTAGCTAAAATTCAAAGCTATCGATTTCCTCATTCTGGCTTCTTTGATAGAGATCTACATATTGCGACTAAATTACCTAAAAATTATGGCATTTCATTCGCTAAAAATTGTCTGGAACACCCAACAACATTAGAGCAGATTTCAAAAGAGAATCTTTCAAAAATTGATACCTATTTAGATCAATACTATTTACTTTTTCCAGATGAGCACCAAAATCATCTTGTTCATGCAGACTACGATCCTGCCAATATTCTCGTTTATCAAATCCATGGCGAATGGGTAATCTCAGGTATTCTAGATTGGGAATTTGCATTTTCTGGATCAACGTTGTGTGATGTAGCAAATATGTTGCGCTATGCTCATCACATGCAACCAGACTTTGAAATGTCATTCCTTGAAGGCTTACAACAGGGGGGTGTGCAATTAGCAGACAGCTGGCGCATCAGCATCTATCTCCTCAATTTACTTTCGCTTCTCGATTGTTTGATAAGATGCCCTCCAAATCTACGCCCTAGACAATGTGCAGACATCCGTAGTTTAATCGATTACATCCTCAAATGTTTGGATAAAATAAAATGAATCGTACCGTTAAAGTTGTTTCTTATGATCCTAAATGGCCCTTAATGTTTGAGGCTGAAGCTGCGCTTATCAAACAAGCTTTAGGGAGCAATTGTCTGGCGGTGCATCATATTGGTTCAACTTCGATACCCGGTTTAAGCGCTAAACCTATCATTGATATACTTCCAGTTGTAAAAAATATTCTAGAGGTGGATGCATCAACAGAGGCTATGGAAAATCTTGGCTATGACGTTAAAGGAGAATACGGAATTGCTTTTCGAAGATATTTTTAAAAGGGAAGTAGTATTAGGACTCATAATGTGCACGTTTTTGAAGATGGGGATACCGAAATCACCAGATACCTAAAATTTCGTGATTGGATGCGTTCGCATGATGACGATGCTCAAGCATATGCTAAACTCAAGTTGGAATTAGCAGAACAATTTCCAAACGATATACTAAAGTATTGTTGTGGCAAAGATGCCTTTGTAGCAAGGATCGATGCTAAAGATGGCTATAAAGGATGGCGTATTGTTCAGGCGCTAACAGATAGGGAATGGGAAGAGGTGCGATCTTTACGCAAACAGGGGTTTTTTCAATCAATTCCTGATCCCTATACTTGGACTTTCAAACATAAAGACCATATTCACTTCGTCTTCTATAAAGAAGCTGAAATCATTGGTTACATACATCTTCAACTTTGGCCTGAAGCCAGGGCTGCATTGCGGATTATCATCATTAATGAACATTATCGCAAGCTTGGATTTGGGAGCCAATTTCTAAGGCTATGTGAGCGTTGGTTATCGCATAAAGGCATAAATAAACTACAAATTCAATCGTCGCCAACTGCCTGTAAGTTCTATTATGGCCATGGATATGTCCAAATGCCATTTAATGATCCTGATGGATATGCAACAGATTCACACGACATTGAAATTGGAAAGTTTCTATCATAGAATATGCAGCTTTCAGTGATCCGAAAAAAGATAAAGCTTCTCTTCGGTAAGTAAGGCTAAATTTTAGATTGCGTGGCTTCCTATTTAATTTTGCTCAGTAAATGATGCATATCTAGGTAAGCCCAGTATTCAATGATTTGACCATTTTTGATCCGATAAACAGTGACTCCACTATAAGAGACTGGTTTCTCAGTTGGCTTTTTACCTTTAAATTCACCTTTATGGGTTCCTTTAGCACTCCACTGAATGCTAACAAGGTCATTTTCAGAAATGATCAACTCACTTTTCACTGATAAATCAGGAAAGCCTTTTAGCCACGCTTGCACCACTTCTTTCATCGCTTGAGTTCCTCGAAAATCGCCAAGCAGACTATGAATTAAGACATCCTTGTGGACTAATCGGTCGATAGTGCTAATTTCTTTTTTATTCCAAATTTTATTTGCATACTCTTCAGCAACTTCTCTAACTGATGAGTGAACATTGGTTGTCATGTAAGCTCCTATGATATTAAGTTAACCTTTTTGCTGGCATTATCTGAACGAGCAGATTTATCGTAAGCAAAAACCATCTCTGATGAAGCATGTCCAGTGACGCGCATAATATCGCTATCCTGAAAGCCTTGTTGCTTTAAATAAGTCACAGCTGATGCTCTCAGGACGTGCGGAGTGACTTTAAATGCAATTCCAGCATTTTTTCCTGCTTTGGCAAATGTTACAGCCACTTGATTAATCATCACAGGCTTTTCAAATCTGGTAATGAATACATAGCCCTTTCTTTCTCCTATATGTTCACGTAGCCTTTGCATAATACTTTCGGAATAGGTAATCACCGTTTCTTTATAAACGCCTTTCATTTTTGACTGAGGAAACGTTATCTCTCGCTTTTCCCAATCGATTTGATGGATTTGCAAGGTCAGGACTTCATTGACGCGCTTGCCACCCTGTAAAATGATTTTACCTATCAAGCAATCTCTCGGATTGATTTTTTCCAACTCCTTGAAAAACGCAATCCATTGTGCTTGTGTCATTGCTTGAGTTTTGACTTTCTCACCAATCTTAAAAAACGTTTTTGCGCTTCCTTCTTTGCTAGGTAAGGCCTTTTTTATGACTCCCTGAAGACGCCTATTCAAAAATCCAGTAAAGGAGATATAGCAAGCAGCACGTGCTTGTTTGCTTGATTCAGCCCACTCTGGAATTAATTTAATGCGATCAATGATTGCCTCATGGTTTGCGAGAGCGAATGCTTGCAAAGTCATCATGGGATTAATCAATCCAAACTCAATCAGCTTGCGAATTCCAGATTTGTAATTGATTTGAGTCTTATGAGATAAAGTTGAAAACCAGTTTGAGAGTGCTTCTTCCAGAGTAATTTCATCTAGCTTCTTCCAAACCAAGTTGGTTCGAAATGCCTTTGCTTGCTCATAGGTCTCCAAACTAAATTCGATAGATGGTTCAATCACTGTTGGCAGAAAGGTCATAGCTTCTTTGACCTCTTGCTTTCTATGTCGAATTTGCTACCTAATGCCTTTTTAAACCATGCAGGCACCAGATCTGTTTTCATTTCTAATAAGTGGCCATCTGTAATCTCTGCTAACCAGATATGCTCATGTGTAGAATTATCGAAAATGTAAGCGCGATTAGTGAATGGGATAGCTTCCTTAAGCAAATCAAGAGAGCGTTTGTAACGACTTATAATTTTATCCTCTGGAACGGAATGACCTCCCATTCTTACCCGATACCGAACGCGAGAAATATTGATAGCTGGATCTTCAGTGGCTACATAATATAAGTAGGTTCTGTACCCTCTAGACTGTGCTGTACGTAGAAATTCAATCTTATCAGGAAAAGACATCACGGTTTCAAAAGTAAAGGATTTTGAGCATTCAATGAGCTTATGGCGAATAAAATCTGCTGCTACTGAAGCAAAATAACTATTCACTCCCGCATTGAAAAAACTCAATTTATCGTCATTAAATCGTAATTCACGCGCATCATCCAGCAGATCAGCGGTTTTTAAAAGTGGAGATTTGATGAAAAAATTCAAGATCTCTTCTTCTGTTGTTTGTATTTCATAGTGATCGAGATCCAAAAAATCGAAATCCCTGATCTCTTTTTCGATTTCATCCGGATTGATGAACATTCCAAGAAGTTCAGGACGAATGATCGATTTGAATGTGCTTTTACCAGAGCCATTTGGTCCTGCAAACATGCGTAAGCGGAGAGTTCCTTTATTCATTGATTTCCAACCTTTGCCCTAAAGTCACAGATATTGACGGAGCCAAATGTTTAATAAATTTATGTCTTCCGTCAGGAAATACCTCAACTAACTTTCCATCTTCACTGACAAGCACGCTGCTGCCAGAGGCAAGAGCGGCCCAATAAGCTTGCTTGAACGCGACATTCGCCAGCTCTGGAATGTGTTCTTCTAAATATGACATTGCTTCTTCACTCAGTGTCATCTTTGACTCCTTTGTTTAATCTTGCACTCTATAAGAGGATTCTCTTTGTGAATCGCTCAAAATTTAATCTCTTTAATTTGCCAGAAGGATCTTGGGCTTCTAGCTTTGCCCATTCCAATGGAGTAGCATTGCTCATCCAATTTCGCAAATTATCTCGCAATGTCTTAAACCATTTTGGGTGCTGAGATCCTAAGAAAAGTAATTCAACCATCGCGGCTTCCGAAAAATCTCCTAATTGAGTTGCTACATACCAAATCCCATAAAGATCCTTAGGGATTTTTGAAGCACTTTTACGCCTTGTAAAAGTGAGCCCTTTATGGAACATCCAAGCTCATGGAGCTACCACCAACCCAGATTCTGCTGAGTACGTTTTGAATGCACTCGTCATCTGTAAACTTAAACTGAGATAGCTGAGGGGTTGCGCCACAACGCCAGCAATTAATACGTTTTTATGTTTGTCTGTGCGTGTAGCGGAATCAGTCAGAAACTCAATTTCCACTTCTAATCCATTGATCTCTTTAACATAGCTTTCGGTAGCAGGCTGGTCCAAATCTTTAAATATTTGAGTGAATCCAGCTTCCTCAAGATGTTTTGAAATGTTCTTTTTTGAGACTAACGGGACCTTGCGAGGGATGAGCGAATCGATATCTCTAGTTCCAACTGGAGGATTATCTAACTGTTGATCTGCTAGATAAAGCTTATAAATGATGAGAGCATACCCACCTCCGATCACAATGACTTCTTTCCATGGTCCCATCGATTGAAGAAATTCTGAAATCACCAAATCTTCTTGTTTTGAATCCACTTCTACTCCTGCCTATAAATCCGTTTCAATTCGGGTATACGCTCTGCCATAAATTCCGCCTGTTCTAATCCACGCAAGGGGAAATGATGGAGATCCAAGAAAGTCAATAAAATAGGGGATGTATTCAGGCGTTGGTCTGATTCTGTTTTTAGGAAGCTTTTATAATAGGGCTCAATCAGTAATACCTCATAGCCTCTTTCTTGAGGCTCTAATTCGAGAACCTGTTCAAGCTCTTCCTTCACATCTCGACTCTGAATATATAGCTCAAGAGAGGTTAGATTGGTGTTTTTGCATCCGTGCATTTCTGCAGCAGAATGAAGAGCTAAAACGGTTTTGGATTGTAGATTCGATTTCTTAAGCACCTCTAAAAGCTCCTCTCGATCGGTAAACCCTGAGCGATACGTCCACATTTTGCACTTTTTGACGATACTGTATTGTTCAAGCCAGCTCCTCAGTAAAGCTTCCGGTTTTTTCATACAAAAATGCTTCGACGTTCTCACTCCTTCTATTTGTAGGAAGCCATGCAACACAAGGGTACTAAATACCCGCTGCACTAGTCCAAGACTAACTCCAGTCTCCTTAGCCACCTGTCGCAAAGAAAATTCTTCTTTATCGATTCCGATCCTAAGCAACCATGCTAAAATTACAGAAGATCGATCAGCATAAATATTTCCTTCAACAAACGATTCGTTTGAATTTAGCAAAAATCGACCCTTCATATTGTTCGACCCTCCACAATGTTCATTATATTACACTGTTCAATATTTTTCGAACAGTGATTTATCGAAATGACTGCTTTGCGGGCTAGACTTGTTTATAATTAGCATTATAAACAACAAAATGTAGCTCAAAAATCCTTTCATGGCAACACAAAGTTTTAGCGATCTAAACTCTTATACTTCATAGTGCTTTAGCGTCTATGAATATCATGACATTATATATCTAAGCCAATAAGCTGTGTTGACATTATAGAAACATATTGCATATGCTCTGAATAAATATGACATTAAAGAGGTATATAGTCTTATGGATGAGAACTCAGAAAAGCTAAAACAACAAGATGGACAAGCGATTAGCAACCAAGAAGAGATGGCAGCAAACCGACGAAATAAGAAAAAGATCAAAGCGACCATTTATTTGACAGAAGAAGCAGAACAGGCATTCACAGAGCTGTACATCCATCGATTGAGAAAAGACAGGAAAACAGATCGATCTTTGATTGCTTGTGATGCCATTCAGGCACTTTATGAAAAGGAGTGCGTGAAGCAATAAGCCTCTTCATACTAATAAAGAGCCCTATATTCATTAGATGTTTAGAATTCCATTTAATTTTGGTGATTTATGATCGATCTAATTTTGATCCACATCCCAGGTGATATTGCAACAATTTTCTAGACAATCAGAACATATTTTTTTACTTCATTTTCCTTTGATCTAATTTATGAATTTTATAGCAGCTTCTTCGGTTTCCATGTCAAGGCAACCCTACGGGCGAGCTAA
>CCSC01000004.1 GCA_000756735.1 Candidatus Rubidus massiliensis
AATATATGTCTTCATTAACCCATTGCATGTAGTCATCTTGAAGACAAATTTTACCACCAGAAGGTATTTGCGAAGCTATGTTTTCAAATTCGTTCCAACTTCTACTAGCTTTTTCTTTTTCTAGTGTGAAATTTATTAAACCGCCTATAGTTTCGATTAAGTTTTTTGGATTCCAAACCCAGGCATTACTTATATTGTTAAATGACTTTAAAAATTTTTCCTTTTTTTTCTTTAAATTTGACAAAGTGTGTATTTCAATATTTTTCAAGGGAACAGAATAAGAAAAAATTAAACGATAATTTCTAAAAAGCCTTTTGTCTTTTAAAATAAATTCCTTTCTTAAATTACCTAAATTTTCAAAAAACGGCTCTTTATTCGGTCTTGAATTTTTCCAATGATTCAATCTCTTTTCTGTTTGATGATCTGACAATAACAAAAACTGCATCGAACAATCTACTTCCAAATCTTCTTCAAAAAAAGTTTCAAGTTCATTTAAAATTGTTGAATCACCTCCTGCGATTGGTATCACTTCAATAACAAAACCAATGGTATTCTTATTTACAAACAAACCGAATTCTTCTTCATAAGCAACAAATGGCAAAACTTGCGCGAAAGATGTTATTGAAAATGAATTATTAATAATATCAATATCTTTTTTTGAAATGATTTCAGCTTTATGCCCAAATAAAGAAAGAATTCTCGCTCCTAAGTTGTTCATTTGCTCGAGCATTTTATATTCCACACTCTTCTAATAAATTAATGTAACCTTCTGGTATTCCTTCATTTTTTGCTGCAAAAGGAGTTACCCATATTTTTGTAGCTTTGCTTGGTCTTGGAAATACATGTCCCCATTTATTGCCTATGAAAACATCTTGCCCTTCTTCCGTTTCCACAATTAAGCTTTCAATTTTTGTCATTGAAGTACATGGAACTCCCTCGTTGATTGGACAATCAAAGTGAGCTTTATAAGGTCTACAGCAACTTGTTAACGCAATTGCAATAAATAAATTTAAAAACTTCATTCAAATCACTTAATTTTTGTATCTATAAATTTAATTTCAGGTATTTCTTTAATAAAAAGATTGCCATCAATATTTATTGATGGAATGGCGATAATTTTATTGTCACTTTTTACATATTCAAATGCATGCAAGTAAGCTGTAGTCTGGCTTAAGTACTCTTTATCCCTTAATTTACTGACTGGCTTTTCCAAAATTTCCATAGCTTTTTCCATTAGTATGGAAGATAATTCGACATTTTCTAGATCTATTTCCTTTAGCAAAACTTCTAAAAAGGCAATTCTTTCATTGTTGCTTAAAAATTCCATACAATGCATTGCTCTAATCGTTAATAGATCGTTTGGAATAGGACAAAAGGTCCAGTAAGCTTTTTGCGTATCTATATATTTTTCTTTTACAAGGTGAAACTCATCTCTAAATAATTCGACACAATGAGGACAGTTGAACGAAATGTATTCTGTTATTTTGTGAGGAGCATTTGGATTACCAAATTTAATAGTATAATTATCCAAATTTGAACAAGATAACGCCGCATTAATTATTAAAAGAAATGACAGTGATACAATAAGTTTATTAATAAAATTCATATCCTACCCTTTTGCTTTTCTTTAATAGGCTTTCTAGTTAACGAAATTTCTGAAGGGGTATGTATTGTATTGCATTCGTGAAATCTAGCTTCTTCTCTGATGGCTTGAATTTTTTCTTTCGAATTAAAATCACCTACTTCTGAACCTATATTAAACGTTACATCAACTATTCTTCCTCCATTGACTTGTATTACTGGCTGAATTTGCTCTGCCCTTTTTAAATAATATTCAGCAAGCATATCTAAAGCATTTGTAGAGCCACCTACAGCACTTTGCTTTAAAACATCATAATTCAATGTATTATTTTCGACTTTGTAAGTTGAATGACGCGTTATACCTGATTGGAGTATTTGACCAAGCTGGCTTAAGAAACCACTCATAGCGGCGTTAGAAACCATTCTTCCAGATCTATCTACAACAACACCTCGTATTCCAGCTCCCCCATCTTCGCCAGACACATATCCTGCCACATCTGTCTCTACAAAATATCCGTCTTTTCTTACCTGCGTAAGTCTTTCAAGTCTTACATGAATTCTTTCGTTAGAAAGATCTCCGTATGCACTAGCTATTAGTATTCCACCTTTAAGTTTTGCTTTTACTCCCTTTGGTAAATGACCAACATCCATAATCCTTAACTTAACAGGGATTGGATTTGTGGGCGCATACATACCAGCGGGAGCGAAAATGCTTGAGATAAGCAATGCTCTTACAGTCGTTCCAGCTGGAATTGCCGCATCAACATGGCTTAGTTTTTTAACAGGATTGCAAATTTCTAACTGAACTAATGGTGCATTTTGAATTATAGACTCTGGAATAGCGTTAACGCTAATAAACGGATCTCCATAATCATTTGATGGTTCTTTAAATTTTGCTTTTGTCTCTTGGAGTTCTAGGGTAAGTTTTTTTATATTTGTTTTTAATTCATGTTTCTCTTTTTCTTTTTCTAATTCTAATTTTTTTGAATCTTGAATTACTTGTTCTAAAAACTTTAACTTTTGGTCTAGAACTTTATTTTCTTGATCTATTCTAGCCATCCACAAATCTTGAGCATTCAAGTTATCACTTGGCAAATTAATTTTTTTGACAGAATCTTTAATATTAGATTTATTCTTTGGCTCGTCTGACAATGTATAAAACAATACAAAAACAACGATCACAGTTAAAAATATAGCAAGCTTATAAAGTAATTTTTGATTTTTAAGAATATTGGAGGTTTTATTACTCATATGCAGCCATAACTCCTAACACTTTGTTATAAGGCTCAATATGATTTTCTTCTAAAAAGACCCATTTAGTATTTTTATTTTTAACTTGCTCTTCAGTAATTAAAACGGGATATTTTTGATAATTACAAACTTCAAAAATATATAAAAATTCGCATGGTCCTTGCAATTTTAAAAAAGTTCGTCCCTGAACATTCTTCAAAGGGGTCCATGTAAAAGGATCAAAATCGACAAATTTGTAACCAGACGGAATTTTTCCTTTTAATATTTCTTCAATATTTGAACGAATTAACGTTAAAGACTCTTTAATTTCACAACAGCCATCGTCATCTTCAATTTCAGGTTCCGCAGTATTTCTTAAAATAATAACTTGTGAAGGAATATCACAAAAATTTATCTCGATGTCTTGAATTAATCCATCACTAGTAACAATTGAAATGGTAAATTTATCGCTCGCCCCCCTAGAGACAGCTTGAATAAAAACTTGTCCGCTATTTTCTTCAACAAACGAAATTATATTTTCATTAGGATAAATAACTTTTTTTATGGTGTTATTTTCAATAGCTATTCGATTATGATGCTTGTATGAAAAAGCACATTTCAAAGTTTCACTAGTATTAATGGTATGAAAGATAGCTCCAGAGAGATCGAAAGAATATAGGGATAGTAATAACAGAATATTTAATTTTACTAATTTCATGAATTATCTTTATTTATAATTAAATTGCTTAAAAGTAATCGAGATCCATCAAAGCAAAACTTCAAAATGTATGTTTCTTTCTCATTAGAGACTTGCTTTTGAGCAACATAGACAATTCGATTTCCGGTTATTTTTAATTCAAGATTTTTAGCATCCGCATTGATGTCGCAAGGCAGAAAAACATACGAAGCATTTTGCTTTTTTAACGCTTCTTCTTCGTTTAAAAGCTTATTTTTTAAAGGGCCTATAAAATCTGGAGAAGTGTATTTTAATATTACTTCTCTTTGCGATGTGGCAGAAGCTGACGATTTTTGTAAAATCTGTTGCGCTAAGAACACTCCAAATTGTTCTATGTAGGTAGAAGAAACTGAGTTAGTGTTAATCCAAAATTCTTTTTCAATCATTGGGGGTACAATGATTGTCTTTTCATTTTTAAAAAATAAAAATCCGATACTTAACGTTAGAGCAATTGAAAGAATTATAGAAACAGCAGCAAAAACATTCTTCTGAATTGTTAATTGTGATAAGTCCCTTTCTAAGGCTTTAACGTTCATAATGAAAATTCCCTCAAATGAGATTCAGGGATATTTTTGATTAATCCTGATTTCTTGAGTTGTTTTGAAGGAAAATGCCAATACATATATTGGCGTATATTTTGATACTTTAATTTTTTTTTAAAGCTATACCAAAAACACCAAATTATTATTCCAACCGGAAATAATAGAATGCTGTCGAAAATTGGGGCTAGCAACATCGGAACAATAATGATAAATGCTTCGCTTGCATTAAATATTAATATTCTTGGAGGGTTATCCATTGATCTCAAAATATATATTGATTTCATGGAAGTAGTGCTCCACTAATTGCCATTATTCCTTTAACAAATTTAGGCAAAAATGGAACGCAAAAACATATGCCAACAAATGAAATAATTGTTTGGGCTGAAAGAGTAAAAATTGACCAAAAAAGGACCATAGCACCAGATAATGTCAGAGCTAAAGCTTTTGGCGAGCCATAAAGAAAATCTTCAACTTGTTCAAGCATGCTTCCTAATCCTAATGGGTCACTTGAACTAACAGTTCCGGCAAATGCATCAAATGGATTTGCTATAAATAAACATAGAGCTAGGCAAAAAATTGTAATGGTAAATCGTTTCATTTGTATCTCCTTTTGAAAAGGAATTACCATAAATCGATTCGTATGTCAAATAAAATATACATCCATATAGATGGATTTTGCCAGATTAAACATCCATATGAATGCTGATTTTAAACTAATTTATTTATAAATTTTATAAAATTTAAAAATTAATGCTTTATTAAAAATAATTTTTTATTTAAATGTTTGCTATAGAATGAAATTGTTTTCTAGTATAAATTTTGCCTTACATCTATTTTAGAATACGATATGAAAGGCATTTTTAAATAACAAGAATACAATAAGAGAGCTTTAACATTATTGAATTAAGAAAAATGACAAAGATTAAACGAAAATATCTAAATGTTAGTGCAAAATTATATGAAAAGCTTAGCAAACATATAAAAATAATTAACCTCAAAACAAAGAAGACAAAAACGGAATGGGTTATAGAGGCGATTGAAGAAGCTATAAAAGCAGGTCATCCAAAGACATTACCTCTTAAAAGCCTAAATGTTTCTATCCCAGAAGAAATTGATATTCAAATACAAGAAAGAGTAAATGAAATTATTCCTCTCGTTAAAAGCTATTCAAGTCAAAAATGGATTATTGATGCTATAGAAGAAAAAATTAAATCAGAAGAAAAGAATATTTTTGAAATAATCAGTGATTTAAAATAATTTAAGCTGCCGATATTCTTTGATATTTATGTCTGCTTTTCAGTTCTTGAAGTTTAATTTCATAATTTATTATATCTTCTAAAATTATCTTGTTAGAAACTTCATTTTTAGCAGTTTCGTTCTCTGACTTTTGCTTGTTTTGAGAAGAAATTTCAATTAATTGCATAAGATACTCACTTAATAAAAAATTAAAAATATTTAATATCTTATATGGAGTACGAGATTCTTCATGTTGTTTTACAACAATTCTTTTAACTTTTAGACGTTGTATATGATTTTGATTAGTTATTTTTTGTTTTTCTTTAGGCATTGGAAAAAGTCTAAAATAAAAATATTCAAAATTTTCCCTTCGCCTGGCTATTCTAATAAATTGCTTTATAGCATTACTTAATATTTCGGATTCTTCATTAGTTTGAGTACATATTTTGAAGTCGCTGATTTTATGGCTTGTTTGTGTTACATTATTCTCTGCATCTTTATCTTCAATTATTACACAAACATTCCTTTCATTTAAGTCTTTAAGGCACTTATTCCATATGTCATTGATTTTGATAATTAATAATTCTTTATCAATAAATACAGCTCTCATTTCTTTTTCAATTTTTTCTAAAACGGAAGAGCTTAAGTCCGGGGTAAGCTTCCTAAAAGTAACTTTTTCAGAATTTTCTAGATCTAAATAGTAAGCTTGTTCTTTTACAATACTATCATTTTTAATATTCTCCTCACCACTGTCATCAAAATAGTAAGGAGTTTCAAAATTTTCAGTAAATGGAACTTCAGAAAAGTGCATAAAATACCATAAACAAACTATTAAAATAATATTTTAACATAATAATAATTTATTTATAATATTTTTTTTTAAAATGCTTTTAATATAAATTAATTAAACTAATTTTTAAGAAAAGATTGCATTAATGATTGATATGAATCTAGAGTATAAACATTCATCTTTATATCTTCTAATAATCTTAGGCCATCTCCGTCAGAATTAACTAACATAACTTTGGTCGCACCTGATTTACTTATTAATTCTGCCCAAGTTTTACTTAAAAATACCGTTTTATAAATTCCAGATTCCACTTTTGCTAAACAAATACTATCTGTTTTTATCGCTTTAATTAAATAATCAGGCATGGCCCTTCTTTCTGTAGCTGTGATTACTCTTAAACAAGCCGCTTTACAAACTTTTCCTGCAATTTCAAAATTAGAAATATCAGAAAAATGTAGCCATAAAGGACCAGTGAAGTCTTCGAAATTTCCTTTATAAACTAGCATATTGTTTGGAGTAGCTACACAAGTCATTGGATCCTCTTAATTAAAAATTTAAATGGAGAATTTATCAAATAATTAATTAATTTTCAATACTAATTGTTAATAAAATAAAATAATAGTTATAGTTTTTTACTATTATTATTAGGATTTGCTATGAAGATTAACAATCGTCTTACTCATAGACTTAGTATATTAAAAAGATATTTTAAGATGCCTCAAACACGAATAGATAAAGCAATTGAATTAGGACATTTAAAAACCTTTAAAATTAATAACGATGGTCCATTTTACATATATTGGAAAGATCTAAATGATTTTATAAAAGACTATTCAAACTTATATATATTTAAAATTATATAAATTATTTGATATAATATTTATTATAATTTTAATTATAGGTCTTATGTTTGCATTAATTTGTCAAAAACAAATAAATTCAGAATTAAGTGATTACGATTTTTATAAGAAAATGTCTGACAAAGGATCAGGAGAATTTAGTTATTCTTTAGGAAATTACCATTTTGAAGAAGAAGAATTTGAATTAGCTTATGAATATTATTTATTAGCATCTGAACAAGGTAATGTGCCAGCTCTTTTTCAATTAGCACATTTTTATAGCAATGGTATTGTGGTTGGTAAATCCAAATGGAAAGCATTAGATTTATATACTAAAGCTGCTCATAAAGGACATTCTGGTTCCCAAATTCTCTGTGGTGTTAATTATCAATACAATTTGAGCCCTGATTATAATGAAGCAAGCTACTACTATTTGCTTGCAATCGAGGGTGGAGATTTAAGAGGCTTATATTATCTTGCAAAACTATATCTTGAAGATAAGTGGCAAAGCAAAAATAGTTTAAAAGCATTTGATTTGCTTCATGAAGCAATTAACCAAATTAAAAAACTTTCAATTGAAGACCTTGGATTTTATTTATCAACGTTATGTAATTGCTATTTCACTCTTGCGAAAATGTATGAAAACGGATTAGGAGCATTTCAATCAGACAATTTAGCTTTTAAATTTTATCAATTAGCCTCAGAATTTACTGATAGTCAAGAAATAAAAGAAATATACTACGCTTTAAGCCGCTGCTATAAGCTCGGAATTGGAACTGACAAAAACGATCAATTAGCTTTAGAGTATTTGTTTAAATCGGGTAAAGCTAAAGATCATCGTGTAATTTTCTATAAAACAAGTAAAAATTTAATAAATGTAAGTAGCTAATTTAAATTAAGCAATTTTGCATTGGTTTAAGTCTTCGCTATCCCCTTCTATTGCTAGATAAGCTTCAAATGCAGTGTTTAAGCAGTCTTTGAAGCCTTCTTCTGTCAAACTATCAAAGTTCCATTTCCATTCATAGTCTTCTACCCTGCAATAATTAGCTGTAATTAAAAGTTCTCTCCAACCCTTTGATTTTTTAAACTTCTCTGCATATGATTTGTTTGCCAATTCATGTTTTTTAAAATCTTGACTATATCCTACGCGTTCTAGGTAAACCTTATAGGCACGGTTTAGGTGATCTTTAAAGCTTTCTTCCTGTAAATTATTAAAGTACCAGTCCCAATCATAACCTTCTACTCTACAATATTTATCCGTAATTACAAGTTCATTCCAATCATTTAATTTTTTAAACTCCTCTGCATATGATTTATTTGCCAATCCAGTAGCTTTCATTGGCTTTAAGTCTTTATTGAGAGCATTGCGAATGTACGCTCCTGCACATTTAGGAAGGATTTTATTATTGACCATGCATTTCTTAACATGATCAGTATAAAATAAAAATGCGTCCTTAACCTTTTCTAAGCTAAATTTCTTTATCCAATGTATTGCTATTTTAGATTCAATCGCAAGGCCTTTAGGGGGAATATAATTTACTATTTTAGCTATAAATTCTTTTTCTTCTTCAGATAATTTTGAACGTATATACTTCTTTTTTAATGTATTAGATTGAGTTGTTTTAATAAATTTTTTAGGTTTTATTTCATTTTTCAAAGCATAACGCATATATTTTTCAATATTTTCTGGGCCTAAATAAGTCTCATTAACTTTCGATATCTGATTTAAATATACTTCTAAAGCATCATTAACGTTATCTAATCCATAATTTTTTATCCAAAAGCTTGCTGTACTAGGACAAATAGGTTTTCCCCGTAATGGCTTAATTGCTATGAGTGTCTCATATAATTTTTTTTCTTCTCTTGAAAAAGTCAAAGTCCAATCTTTGACTCTTTTAATAAACGAACAAAAAGAGGATGAGGTCTGTGTATTTGTATTAACAATTTTGTTAGGAGGGGGTGCCATATTCGGTTTAATACCATTTTTTAATATATAACAAACATAAGCTGATGCATTACGTGGCCCACTCCTTCCTTCGCTTTTGGCCTTATCTGCTTGTTGATTATAAACCATAAAGGCTTGTTCTATTTCTTCTTTGCTATATGATTTTAGCCATTGCTGAATTGTCTTTAATTCAATGGATGTGCCTTTTGGAATAATTTGAAGTATTGAATCACTTATAACTGACGGATTATCTTTTATATGTTTATTTTTATTAATTGAATTATCGTTTTTACATTTAGAGTTATTCTCTTTAACAATTTTATATGTAATTTTAGATACTTCATCAGGGAAAACTTCAATATACAATACATTATTTATAGCCCTACCATGAACTTTGATATCTTCAAACCTTCTTTTAACAAGAGATTTGCTTTCTAAAAATTTAAAGGCATCTCTAATTTGCCTAGAAGTCAATCCAAATTTTTCAGCTAGCTCAGAGTAGCTTTTTTGTAAAAAATTACCTTTAAATTTCTTATAATTTACAATATTGCCATTTTCATCGCTTTTTTGAATTGGCCTAAACCAATACAATACTTCCGCAAGTATTAAAATAGCATTTGTTTGTGGTTTTCCTTTTTCGTTTCTTATATGTAAATACCAAGAATCAGGAATTATATTACCTACAAATGAAAGTGTTCCAATTTCTTTGACTAAATTATTTACTGGATATGGCATTTATTATTCCTATTTTACAAAAATAGAACTAATTAAATGCAAAAACGATTGCCAAATAATATACTTTTATTTTAAAGTATGGGCATGGGAATTAGTTAAGCCTACGTATGTACCCGCGAAAGTAAATAGAGGTTTATCTAATTTGTCGTTCTTGCACTAACAAGTGTCTATAGCCCAGGTTGCATCCTGGGCTTTATTTTTTAACCCGTTTTTAAATCTAATTCACTTTTTAGATTTTCTAAATGTTTGAGTATTCCTTCTCTTATTATGACAGAGCAAGGAATAGTATTATTTCTTTTAACGGATAAGATTCTTGTTAAAGCTTTAAAATCTTCCCAATCGTTTTTGTCTAAGACAACTGAAACTCTAACCGTCTCTCCAGAAAATTTTCCTCGAGCCATCATAAACGTACCTTATTAATTCAAAATTAAAGTAGGAATAACATATTTCGTTTCATGCTGTCTATAAAAAATTTGCTAATAGCAAAAATTTATGAATTACTAGTGAGTTTTTTAGATCTATTTTTGTATTTAATACCCTGAATCAATACGAGGCCAAAAATAGCAAATAAAATGTTATAAAATGAAACAGGTATACCTAAAAATTTCCAATTAATATCTGAACAAGGATTATTTTGGCTGTATAATAGTTTGTCAAATTCCTCAAATGAGGTTGCATTTATAACTGAACAGGAAAAATTTATAAAACTATACTGAAAACCCAAATGAATTAAAGCGACTAGTCCTAAAAACATACAATTTATAGCTAATAAAGTTAAAACGTATTTTATGCTTTTACTTTCCAAAATAGCCATTACAGGAGTAAATAATACGGCTATTAGATATGGGAGTCTTTCTAACTTACAAATTTCACAAGGCTCATTATTGAAGTAATATTGTTGATAATAAGAAAGAATTACCGCAATAAGGGAAATTATTCCCATAGCATAAATTAATGATTTATCTTTATTTGATAATTTCCATTTTTCCATTATATTTCTCACAAATTTTTTTAACTGTTTCTAAATCTGATCTTCCAAAATATTCTTTTCTAAATCTATTCCACTTAAATTTTAGGTGTCTTAAAGTTGAATCAACTTCCTTAGTAATTTTTTCAAACTTAATAGCAATGGGTAATAGTTCATCAATAGAGTTGCTTTGCTGCAAATTACTTTTCCAAATGTTACGTGCTTCTTCAGAATTTGATTTTTTTTGAATTTCCAAAAATGCTCCATATAGCAAATCACTATCAAATTTATGAATATTTGCTTTATAAGCCATTTTTCCAATTTCAATTAAACTTTTGTTAAGCAATCTTTTTTCTTTTTCCTGAATTCGACGTTGTTTTTCTTGGATTTTTTCTAATAGCTCTCCAAGTTTAGCTTTTTCATTAATTACACTCTTCATATAGCCTCATTAAAAAACATTTATTTGTCGTATATAACAATAGATTCAAATTAAAAACAACCAAGATCAAAAAAAAATAAAATTCAGATCTTTTTAATGTTTTTGCTAAATCTACTCACACAATTCAAAAACAAAAGACTATTTATTCTAAATTGCTATAAACAAATCCAAAATATTAATTTAATAGGTAGCTATCAAAATACTCCAACTACCCACCCTAGCCGAAACAGAACAAACAACAAAGTAAATTGCAGGAATCCATAAAAACGCTTTCAATTAAATAATAAAAATAAACAGGCTCAAAAAAAAAATAAAATACTCATACGCAATATGCAAACTAAAGTTTGCTGCTTAAAAACACTTGTGGTATTGACTAGATTTTAATACGATCGATGAAAACAACTACTATCCAAATTAAATGGCAATAGACTTTGTTAGAATTCAATATGTAAAGAGATCTTGCGGACAAAACGCATGTGCCAAATCCGCTTATATTTCTCGCGAAAAAATTCATTTTCAAGGTAACAATTTTCAAACCAGTAAAACGTATGATTGGTCATATCGAGAGGATGTTTTATATAAAGAAATAATTTTGCCAAAAAACGTAAATGTAGAATTTGCTAAATCTGAAAAACTATGGAATCTTTCTGAAGCAAAAGAAAATCGAAAAAATTCTCAAACAGCTATAGAAGGTGTATTTGCTTTGCCTGATGATTTACAGGTTTCATTAGATGACAAAATTGCCTTGTTGAAAAGTTTTGTACAAGAGCATTTTGTATCCAAAGGACTAGCTGCAGAAATTGCAATTCATCCGCCAGATAAAAAGTTAGAACTTAATCCTGTAACAGGAGAAATTGAAAATCTAAGTCATAATTGGCATGCCCATGCTCTTTTTACAACACGAAGATTCAAAGAAAATGGAGAAGATTTAGAGGATAAGAAAGCTAGAGATTTATTTCCTGACGTTCGTAATGGCAAAGTTATTTCAGGTACTTGTTGGCATAAGCTTTGGGGTGAGCACCAAAATAAGTATTTTATCGATAACGGTATGAGTCTTCGTGTTGATCCTAATGGAATAGTTTCTCAAATACATTTAGGACCAAAACGTTTAAGAGGACAATCCTTTGAATTATTTGAAAAAAACGAAAATCTAATTAATCAAAACCAAGAAAAAATTAAAAATCCTTCTAGTATTCTTAATCACTTAATCAAGCATAAAAATATATTTTCTGAAGATGACATACGATCACTGTTAGGTAAATTTAGCGAACAAAGTAATAGCAATTTAGTTACTGAAGTAATTTCATTACCCAATGTCGTAAAGCTTTTTGAATATAATGGGGAAGAGCAAAACAACGTTACACAATTTTATACAACTCTCGAAGTCTTAGCCGAGGAAAAGCATTGTTTTTATTTAGCTGATAAAATTTTTAAAAAAGATAATTTTAAATTAAATGAATATATTGTTCCTGAAGGATTGAATTTAGAACAAAGAAATGCATTTGATAATATCGTCAAAGGCAAACAAATTAATTTCATAGAAGGACACGCAGGAACAGGCAAAAGTTATTTGTTGGCTGCTTTAAAAAAAATATATGAAACAAATGGATATACAGTTCGAGCACTAGGTCCAGATTCTGCAACTGCTGAAGTTTTAAAGTCGAAAGGCTTTAATTCATCAAGTAATGTCTATAAGTTTTTATTTGATATAAAAAAAAATGAGACTTCTAATTCCCAAAGCAACTATTGGAGAGCTCTAAGTTTATCAAAAGGAAGGCTAAAATTTAACAAATCATCACAAATAAAAGAATTCGAGATTAATAATGGAAAGGAAGTTTGGTTTATTGATGAATCGACAAAATTAGGAAACGAGCCCTTTCTTCAAATTTTAAAAATGGCAGATAAATATAACGCTAAGCTTGTTTTTGCTGGTGGAGCCTTGCAGATGCTCCCAGTTGAAAGAGGAGCCATGTTTCAGTCATTAACAAAAAAATATGGATCGGAAAAGCTTGAAAATATTCAAAGACAAAACGAAGGGTGCCAAAGAGAAATCTCAAATTTTCTAGCTAAAGGTGATTTTGCTAAAGCTATAAATAAGCTATCAGAAAAAGAGAAAATAATATGGATTGATGATATTCAAAGAGGAAATGAAGCAGGGGAGCTTTTTTCTAATAAATACAAAATTTATTTTGAGTTAGTCAACCAATGGGCCAAAGATCAACTTAAATATCCATCAGAATCATACATAATTACAGCTTGCACTAACTCTGAAGTACGAATTTTAAATGAATTAGCAAGAGAAGTTAGAAAAGAAAAGGGTGAAGTGTCATCAAAAGAGTATGAATGTACTGTCAAAAATATTGGAAAAATCCTTGTTAGCGAAGGAGATAGAATTGAATTCACTTCTAATAGTAAAAGACTAGGTGTTACAAATGGTCTACAGGGAACATTAATAGCAGCTTCAGAAAATTTATTGAGTGTTTTGATAAAAGAGGGGAAGACTGAGCGAGTTGTAGAGTTTGACCCTAAAGATTATAATAGCTTCAAACATGGCTATGCTACTACATATTTTCGATCCCAGGGTAAAACAGTTGATAGAGCCTACGTTTTGCATTCTCATTATGCAAATAAAGAAATGTTCTATGTTAATTTAACTAGACATGTCAACAATGCTTATTTATTCGTTTCTAAATCTTCACTTAATTACTTTACTTATTTAAAAGCAAAAGCTCAGGGTTATAAACAAAATTATAATATTTTTGAAAAATTAAACAATTCATTTAATGATAAGAATACCAAAGATTATATAGATAATATAATTGATCAAACTAATCAAGCTTCAGCCATAAAAAACACTCTTAATTATACAACAAAGGGACAGATCGAAAAATTAGAAAGCGATTTACTTATAAAGGATTTAAAGCAGTCTAGTTCAATATTTGATAAGCTCAAAGGTCATGCATTAGATTATGCCAATAAAACGAAAAATAAATTAGATGCAATATTAAAGGACGGATATGTAGAAAAAGCAGATAAAGCATTTTACAGCCCTAATTTAAACGATTCAAATAATCATATAAACTTAAAAGAATCTTTTCGTATATACAATCAATCTTTCAGTAATAATTTTAGTTCTAGTATAAATTGGGACAATTTACCTAATGAGAAACAAAAATTAATCAGAGATTATTTTCAAAACAAAAATTTACTAAATGAAAAAACATTAAATAATGAAGTTAAATCTAGTAATACAACCATATTGTTAAATCAGCAAAATATAGCTATAGATTTACTTAATAAATTTAAAGCAAAAGATTTAAATTTATTATTGGGTGAAGCAACGGTTAATGAGTTAAGAAATTACAAAAATGGTAATAAAACTCATGATTTGAACATTAAACCTAAAAGAAAATTCATCGATGATAAATTAAATAAAATTGATAATTATAGAAAGGTTTCAGCTGAAGCAAATTTGTTTTATTCAATTTCTTCATCAGAATTAAAAAATGAAACGGAAGGTAAAAGCCCAACGTATTTTGCCTGGCAAGCATCTTGTAGCAAACGAAATAAATTAGCTTATGAAATTATTAACTCTTTTAAAAGCAAAGACCTTATCAAAGAATTAGGTATAAACAATTATAATAGAATTATTGAGCAATCTAATAGATACGAAACCTTACTGCGCAGAAAAGAAAATAATTTGTTAAGTTTAGAAGACTCTCTAAAAAATAACATCGAAGGTTTATTATACAGGCTGTTTCCAGAGGGACCTTCAAGAAAAAGTCGAAATAGTTTGAGATTTGGATCTAAAGGTTCTCTTGTAGTTTCTTGTGAGGGCGATAAAAAGGGAAGTTATTTTAATTTCGAAAATGGAACTGGGGGAGGCCCTTTAAGATTAATTCAAGAAGCTCTTAATTTTAATCTTGAAGATGCAAAAGCTTGGGCTAATTCATTTTTAGGAGAATCCAACAACAAATTTATTCCATCAACTTTTAAAACCAGCAAAAAATATTCAAATACGGATAATTGGATATCAATTAAACCTAATGGCAATTGCAAAAAAACTCCGTCTTTTAAAGAACTATCTAAGCTTTCATTGTATTATAATGAAACAGCTAGATATACCTATAAAAATGAAATGGGTGAAACTCTTTTTTATATTTTAAGATTAATTAGTAAAGAAGATAACTTAAAAAAAATATTTTTGCCATTAAGTTTTGGTATAGATAAATCTAATTCTTCTCCTACTTGGTCGTTTAAAGCGTATCAAACTACTAACAAGCCTCTATATAATTTAAATTTACTAACTGAACATCCAAATTATAAAGTCTTATTGGTTGAAGGGGAAAAAACGGCTGATGCGGCAAATGCTTTATTATTATCAAAAGGAATAATCTGTTTAACTTGGTCGGGTGGGGCTTCAGCTGTTTCTAAAAGCAATTGGAAGGTTCTAGAAAATAGAGATGTTGTAATTTGGCCTGATAATGACAAAGCTGGTTTTAATGCCTCGAAATCTCTAGTTTCGGAGTTAAGAAAAATAAATTGTAAGTCAATAGCTTGCGTTGATGAAACTTCTTTGAAGCTATTTCCAAATAAGTGGGATCTTGCTGATAAATTACCGAAAAACATTGAACCCAGTGTCATCAAAGATATAGTACTCAATGCAAAGCAGAAATCTACAGGTGTTGAATCACTTCTACATTTACTAGGAAAATCTAATGATTGTTCTATTGATGAAAAAAAATTAATGAAACAAATTATTGGCAATGTAGAAAACAGATTATGGGATTCTCTTGAAATAAAATTAGAAGGCAGTATCCCAAACATAAGGGATACTATTACAAACGAAGCTTTTAAAATATTATCTAAATGGAATGAGCAAACTAAAGAATTTTTAAGTTCTTCCAACTGTTCTAAAGAAATAATTGAAGCATATGTTAATAAAATGGCTGTTATTGAATCGCAATATGGATCAGATAATTTTATTAAACAAGAATTCACTAAATTTTCCAGTAATATATTTAGCAAAGCTGAATTAAATAATAATGAAAATAAACCTCATATAGAAAACAAAAATGTAAATAGGAAAGAAGCTGAAAAAAACAATGAATTAATTATTTGATTATTTGTTATTGAATTTAAATTAAATAAGATTTATTACCCTTTTCTTTAAAAGGAGTTATTTTGAATAAATTTAAACATTTACAAATCATATTAGACACAGAGCTTGAAAATAAATTTAATATTGTTTTTTTTAATAAAGCACATGAATACGAAATAAGTAATAGTAGTTTCGAGTATCAAAAACCTTGCCTTATAGAATTGTTAGGTTTTCTCTATATTTTAGGAGTAAAAATTAAGGGAAATAAAGGTGACTTTTATCAAGAATTATTCGATGAATTTAATAAAACTTCAAACAATTTAAATAAATTATCATTAGAAATAAATGTTTGTCTTTATATTATGGAAGCTCTCTTCAATTTTTATAAATTTAACCCGGTTTTAAAAACTACATTTAGTTCAATCTTTTATTCAATTGAAAATTCTTTAAATATATTAATTATGTCGAACCGTTCTATTTTAAAAAATATAATTTAATAAAATTTTTCAATATTTTAGATGTAAGACATGTCTTACATCTGAATCTTAGAATTTTCAACACAAAAATCATTGAGATTACAAACTATTTTGCTATACATATTCTAATAAAATTAATGAGGGTATTGGTATACTTGTTAGATATTCAATTGAAAATAAGTTTTTATATCGTATTTTTACAATACGTAAAAGAAGGGTTTAACTTAGAAAAGCAAGCTCTTTTATTCAATTAGTTTATAATTGCCAATTCATAAATTTTAGATGTAAGACATGTCTTACATCTGAATCTTATAATTTTTAACACAAAAATTATTTGAGATTACAAAACTATTTTGCTATACATATGATTTTAAAAAAGAGGGCTTATAATGAAAACGATAGTGTTTTGTAGTTTTAAAGGTGGCACTGGGAAGACTAGTACAGTTTTACATTTAGGAGCAGCTTTAGCAAAATTTCATAGCAAAAAAATATTGTTAATTGATTTTGACTCACAAGCTAATTTGTCAACAGGAATAGGTTTTGGAACTGATCACATAAATACAGTTGTTCCTGTTTTGCAAGGAGAAAAAAAAATTGAAGAAGTGATTCAAAATACAACTATCCCAAATTTATCTATAGTATTAGCAAATACATACTTAGACCAAATAGAATCGACGTCTCCATTAGTTACAGATCTTTATGCCCACGAAAGACTTCGGAAATCTTTAAAGGGTTTAGAATATGACTACTGCCTAATAGATATACCACCTTCACTTGGATGGCTTTGTCAATCAGCTTTTTTTGCCTCTCAGTATTCTATTATATGTGCTACCCCAGAACCTTATAGTGTATTAGCATTAGATAGATTATCAATGTATCACAAAAAAATTAGCGAAAATCATTCAATTGAGACCCTAGGAGTTTTATTTTCTATGTGGGATGAAAGAGGGGCTACAAATCAAGCATTCTGTGACGGCGTAGAAACCGTTTTTCCTACAAAAATATTTGATACAAAGATACGAAGAGATGTTTCAGTATCAAGGGCAATATTACAGGGTCTTCCAGTCTTTGAAGCATTTAAAAATAGCAGAGTTTCAAAAGACTATATAAAACTTACAGAAGAATTTTTAGCTAGAAATTGTATTAAAAAATCAAATGAAGAACTGGTGTTAAGATAATGAATAAGTTTAATAAAAATGCTACTCTGTTCTTACAAAAAAATAAAAACTCTCCTTTAGATAATAGTTTGTTAAAAAACGAAGTTGCAATAGCAAATCCATATGAACGAAATAGCTTTAAAGGCATATTTGGAGAGGGAAAATTAACAGAAGAAGATAATTTACAGCTTCAGCAAATTTTAAGTGATTATTTTGAACCAGGAGTAATCAAAGACGATCAAGTAAACGAAGATTTTCAAAGCTTAACAAGATTAACCTCTGAAGTAAAAGCCATTAATCAACAATCAGTATTACTACATGGAGTGAGGATTAAAAAAGCTCAAGAGCTTTTAGCAAACTATAAAAATGGCGCATTTTCTCAATGGCTAACATTATGTTATGGAAATAGGCAAACTCCGTATAGCCACTTGCGTTATTATGAATTGTATAACTCTATGCCTACTCAAGAACAAGATCTCATAGCAAATATTCCCAAAAAAGCAGCGTATTTACTTGCGTGTAGAGATAATGTTTCTATCGATAGAAAGATGGATTTTATAAAAAAGTACAAAGATCAATCGCAAAAAGATATAATATCTTTGATACAAGAACTATTTCCTCTAAAAGAAGGAGATAAAAGGAAACACAAACCCTTAAATCAAGCAACATTAGATACCATTCTTGAATTAATAAAAAAATTAGAAAAAAGAAAAAAATATTTGTTAGATGAAGACTTTCAAAAAATATCTCAAATCATAAATTCATTGTCTTCTTTGCAAAAAATTAAAAATGAATAGACTTTATGAAAAAGTTTAAAAACTATTTCGCATTAGTAGATTGTAATAACTTTTATGTGTCTTGTGAAAGGGTTTTTAACCCAAGGCTTCTAAAAAGACCTGTTGTTGTACTTTCTAATAATGATGGCTGTGTTATTGCTAGATCAGAAGAAGCAAAATCTTTAGGAGTTCCTATGGGAGCTCCTTTTTTTTTATATAAAAACTTATTTTATAAGTACAATGTTGAGGTTTGTTCTTCAAACTATACGCTTTACGGCGATATGTCAATGCGTGTAATGGATATTTTAGAAAGTTTTTCTTTAGAAATAGAACGATATTCTATAGACGAAGCTTTTATTAGACTTGATAATTTTTGCTATAGCGAATTAGAAAAAATAAAAAAAACAATTTTCCAAAATACTGGAATACCCGTATCTATTGGAGCTTCTTATACAAAAACATTAGCCAAACTAGCAAACAGGTATGCTAAAAAAAATTTCCTTGATAAGGGGATAATGATTATTGATAGTGATCAAGTTTGTAATGAAGTGCTAAGTAAAACAGAGGTTAAAGATATATGGGGAATTGGTACACAAATAAGTAATTTTTTAAAAAAACATTATATTATCACTGCACTAGAGTTTAAAAATGCTGATGATAATTGGATAAAAAAACATTTATCAGTAACTACTTTAAGAACAAAAATGGAGTTAAGGGGTGAATGTTGTTTACTTCTAGAAGAAGTTTATCCGCCACGAAAATCTATAGTAAGATCGAAATCATTTGGTGAAAAGCTGACAGAAGAATGGGAAATTGCAGAAGCCTTATCCTCCTATACTTCCAGAGCTGCTGAAAAATTAAGAGAAGATAAGCTTCTGGCAAGTTTTATTTTAGTCTTTGTAACAACTGGCTCACATGCAAAATTAAATTATAGTAATCAATTAATGATTACTCTTGAAGAGCCCAGCAATTACACGCCTTTATTAATTGGCAAAGCTAAAGACCTTTTAAAAAAATTACATAGAGATGGTTTTGAGTATAAAAAGGTGGGGGTTTTGTTGGGTGATCTAATAAGCGAGTCGGCCTTTCAGCAAGACCTTTTTTTTGAATCTATTCCCTCTAATGAAACTAAAGCAAAAGTTAGTTCCGTTATGGATGCTATTAATAACAAATATAAAAAGAATACTATTAAACTTGCTGCAGAAGGAACAAGGCAAACGTGGAAAATGAAGCGAGAAAAATGTTCACCTTGCTACACAACAAAATGGAGCGATTTACTAAAAATACATATTTAAATTATCTAGGTACGATTCTAGATCTTCCGTTTTGGCTTATTATTAAATATACTGGTTGTTCAATTTCAAAAGGACATTCCTGACCTTGGATAATTGTCATTAAACCTCCATTTTCTAATTCAACAATGTATTCATAAGCCATTTGATTTTTACAGCTTTTTTGTATAGCCGCTCCTGTTACAGCACCTGCAAATGATCCGACAACAGTTGAAAATACGCCTCCACCGATAGTGCCTCCCAACACACCTCCAGCAGTTCCACCGCCCAGAGCTCCAACGCTGTTATCACCACCAGCTTGCACCTGAACCATTCTGACGCTTTTTATTGTACCGGAATGAGTAGCAGAAGTTTCGCCAACTTGTCTCATAGTGTAAGAGTCGTTAGATATGTTACTTGCACAAGATGTAAAAAGAAAAATACTAGAAAAAATACTTAATAAATATTTTATTTTCATGTTTGTACCGTTAAAAATTTATAAAACGATATAACAAACGAAAAAAAATATCTATAAATTTCAATATTTAATTTGCTATAATATATTATCAGACGTGTATTGAGCTTAATAGAAAACAAACAATATTTCTATTAAGCTCAAGTGTTTTACCTTAAAATCACATCGAAGCCATTTTTTTTTATAACATTTAATAATGCAAGAGCTGCACCGCTTGGTTTTTTCAAACCTCGCTCTATTTGAGATATATAACTTACTGTAAGGTTAAGATAAGTTGCGAAAGCAGCTTGGCTAAGATGAGCTTCCTTTCGTATAGCTTTAATTTCTTCACTTGAAATGGGAGGAGTTTTAGGAAGTTTTTCTTTTTTTAAGTGCCGCATTGTAATTTTTTTATAGCTATTTTCAGTAAGAATATCACAATTGTACATATCTTCGGCAGTTTCAAGGATAGCTTCTGTAAGTCGATTATTTTTCTTATTCATAAATTACCTCATTTAAAATCCCTTTGCTAATAGCAAGATTAATTTTTTCGTCACTTGCTTTAATCCATGAAGAGGCAAGATCTTTTAGGGATAGCAAATGATCTTTGCTAATATTTTCTTGCTCGTTTTTTGCAAAACCATATAAAAAAAATGCTTTTTTATTTTTTTTATATGCAATGATTGTTCTATAACCAGTTGATTTACCTTGACCTTTTCTAGCGATACGTAACTTTATAAGGTTTCCCCCTAAATCAGCATCTATAAGTCCATTTTCAACTTTTTGTATAGCGTTTCGAAGAGCGTTATCATCAAGATTTTCTTTCTCTACAAATCGATTGAAATTTTTGGTTTTGAAAATACGCAAAATATTCCTCTTATTTAAAGTATAACACTATATACTATAGTTTACAAGTTTAAATAAAAATAATGAAATATAAATATATATTTTAAATAAAATATTTTTTCTCTATTCTAACCTTCGATAAGAACACATTATCGAAGGTTAGAATAGAGAAAAAAGGATTAGCGAATAATGGAAAATACCTCGCCATTTTATTGGACAAAATCTATGGATGTTGGAACCCGTCATCCTATTATTGCTAGAATATCAGCTGGAATTCCTCGTTTACTTGATCTTTGGGAAGTTTCAAAAGAAATGAAACAACAAGTACAAAATTATTGTTACGATATTGCCATAGACCTAATTGAAGCTGAAAAAAATTCTTTGCCAGTAATTAATGAAATTGAAGAAATTGAAGCTAAGTTAAAGGTATTAAATCCATCTACATTGCCAAAATCGATTGATTCGGTAATTAATATACAATGTACACGTTCATTTTTTAAATTTTCTAAAGCAGCTTTAGAAAAGCTTGCAGTTGTATTAGGATTAGTTTTTGAAAAAAAATTTTCTAAACCAAAATTTAAAGATATAATAAATGAACTAGCAAAAACATTTCCAGATTCAGCAGAAGAAGAATATCTTATTTTGTCAATTCTTAGGCATTATCAACCTTTTGCAGACAAGCTTATTGAGCTTAGAAATAGAGAAGAGCATCCTCATAAAAAAGGAGAAGAATTCGTAAATAACTATAAGGTTATAAATTTAGATGGCAATTTAATATTAGAAAGGCCTTCTTTTATTGGCAATATTCCAGTCCTAGATTATCTCAAAAATGCAATTTACTTATTGCTTCATTTTATTGAAGAATCGTTAGTGGCATCTATTTCTTTAAATTTACACCCAATTGTCGGGATTTATGATATTCCACTAGAAAAAAGAGATCCAAAATTTCCAAGAAGATTTGTTTTATGTTTACCTGGACATACATTAGGAGGAAATATATGACTACAGTTTTAGAAAACGTTTTTGATCCAGAAAACAAAAGTTTTATTAAATATAATAATGATTTCGAAGCTTTGATTCAGATTTCTGATTTAGCAAAAGATTATGCAAAATGTTCACGTTCAAAAAACACAGTAAAAAGTTACGAATCTGACTTAAGAGATTTTGAAGTATGGTGCCGTAGTAAAGGACTAAAGGCAATTCCTGCAGATCCTTGTAGCGTAGCCTGTTATTTGGCTGAAAGAGCTTCAAAGCCATTTATAGATCCAAAAGGTCAAAAACAACTCCCTTTAAAAACATCGACATTAGCAAGACGTCTTAGTGCAATTAGTCAAGCACATCAAGTTGCAGGTATTCATTTTAATAGAAGACATCCGGCTATTCAAGAAACTTGGAAAGGTATTAAAAACATTCATGGGACAGCTCAAAAAGGTAAGGAACCGATATTAATTGATGATTTAAGGAGAATGATTGAGTCTATACAGACTTCTAATGAACAGAAAAATAGTTTAATAGGATTTAGAGATAAAGCATTGTTACTTCTTGGATTTGCTGGAGCTTTTCGTCGATCTGAGCTTGTAAGTCTTCAAGTTGATGATTTGAAACTTGTAAGGGATGGGTATATTGTGAAAATTCGACGTTCTAAAACTGATCAACAAGGAGAGGGAAGAGAGATTGCTATTCCTTATGGATCAAATCCTATTACTTGTCCTGTCAGAGCATTACAAGATTGGATTAGTATTGGAAATCTTCAACATGGCCCTCTTTTCATGCCTATTAATAGACATGACCAAAAATCTACCCACGCTATGACGTCTCACGCTGTGGCTATTATTATAAAAAAATACATTCCTAACAAAGAGATGGCAACAGAGTTTTCAGGCCACAGCTTAAGAGCAGGGTTTGCTACTACGGCTGCAATGGCTGGTGTCCAAGAATACGCAATCATGAAACAAACTGGTCATAAGAGATCGGATACTTTAAAAAAATATATAAGAGCAAGGGATCTTTGGAGAGAAAATGCTGCTTCTAAGTTAGGATTATAGCTTTCTTAATTCCTTTGTTACAGCAAAGTCAAACATTCTTGCGCAAAATACATATATTGAAAGATTATCCAAGTTTTTTTCTTCTTCAAACGCTTTCAATTCATCAGATAGGATAGCGTTAACATATTTTTTTATAGATTCATACTGAGTTTTTGTAAGTTTAATATATTTTGACCTGTTCTCTAATTGTTGAATACGTGAAGACCAGCCTATAGCAAAACTTAATAATCTTTGCCGTCCTACTTGAATTTTTGAAATTGCTTGGGATACTTTAACTTTATTCTCATCATCGATTTTTCCTACACAAAATTGCTCGATTATTTCAATCCACATTTCACATGAACATGTAATATCATCTATTCCTAACTTTAACTCATTAATTTCTTCTATGATTTCATCAATCTGTCCTTTTTTTTCCCATTTTTCAAAAATAACTTTTGCATCTATTAATTTTTCTTTTGCTGTGTAAAGATCAATTAAACATTGTTGGTCAGACTTTTGCAAATTATAAAATAAAATGATTGATTTAGATATTATATCATCGGCTTGTCTACAATATTTAATAGCTAAAGCTGAGTCTAACGAGAATTGTGTAGCTAAGCTTTGTTTAGCTTGAATATCTAGTGACGGGGCAATATTCAATATGAAAGGTTTATATTGATTAGAGAATGAGATATTTGGAAAAATTTGAGTAATAAAAAAAATATAAAAAATAGCTTTTTTTTCATTATATCCTTTAAGCTTAAAAACTTAGCGTTTGAAATTTTTAAGTATTGTATACGTTTAGGATATTTTTACAAAATATGTTTTTTGTGTATTCAAAGCTTTTTAATTTCAGAAGCTTTGTTTGTGCTTCATATTAAATCAACAAATATAGTTCTATAATGGATACATTTGCGGATAAAATTAATATTTATTAATAGAATTAAATAATAATCCTGCCAAATTCTCAACTTGCTCGATTTTTACTTTGAATTTTTCTAAAGGGATATCTAAGGGTATGTTGTTATTAGGTAAAACAAAGCTTTCAATAACTTTTTTTCCTACTTTATCTGTCATCACAATTACTTTATAAAAGTGTGTCGGGACGGCTATGTTTGATTTTCCTATAACTTCATACTTGACGTATTTTTTGCCATTTTTATCTTGATATGGAGAGTAAATTGGACCTGAGTATACTTCAAGTTTATAGCTCTTAGCTAAACTTCGTACATATTTCTCTAATTTAAGCCAAAATCCCCGGTTAAAAGTTGGACATTGAGGGCATATATTTGAAAGATAAAACGTTTCGGACATTTCAGAATTATTAGTTTTATGATTTGCTGCAGGTGCCAGATGCCCTCTATCAAATCCTGATTTAATAAAATCTTGTATTTTAGTCCTAAAAACTTTTGGTATTAAGAAATCTTCCTTAAACTGAATATGAGAGCGATTACCAAACCCTTCTAAATTTTCGGAAGTAATTTTTTCGTATACGCAAATAGGATTTTTAGTTCGAAAATCATATTTTAAGCTATAGGAGGAGCGATTAATATCAATTGATTGAGATATATATGAAATCGAACCCTTATCGTATGGCATGATTTGATCTAATATAGATTCACCCTTCATTTGAGAATTACTAAGATAAACTCCAATTAAAAATCCTAAAAAAAGGGTTGAAATGAAAAAGAAAGAGGTTTGGTAATCAAAAGAGAAATTTCTTAACTTTTTCTTTTTCATTTATTTATGCAAGATTATTTTAGAAACTTTAATGCTCTCTTATCGCCGCTTTTTAAAGCTTCATTAAACCAATATTTTGCTGTTTGTTCATTTGAATCCACACCAAGACCTTCAAGATAATAAAGACCTAGGTAATATTTTGCTTTAGCATTTCCTTGCTTAGCTGCGTTTTCAAACCAGGAAATAGCATTTTGATAATCTTCTTTCTTTCCATAACAACATCCAACTTCCATAGTAGCTTCATTGTTTCCATTATCAGAAGCCAATTTAAGCCATTCCATTGCTTTGTCGAGATTCTGGTCAACTCCTTGACCTATTAAATATTTAATTCCGATTGCATATTGGCAATGAGAGTCTCCTGCTAAAGCACCTTCTTCGTAATATTTCGCGGCTTTTTGAAAGTCTTGCTTATATCCTTCACCTTTTTCGTGCATCATAGCAAGCAACGAACATGCCATAGCATTACCGTCGTTTTTATAAGAAACTTCGAGTAATTTTTTTGCCATATTAATATTCTTAGGTACAATACTTCCCTCTAAGTAGTAACCGCCAAGTGTACTTTGAGCAAGTGAAAAGCCTCTTTGTGCAGAGCGCTCCATAAATTTAATTGCTTGCTTATTATCTTTTTTAATTCCTTGTCCTTCCATAGACATAATGGCAAGAAAAAATAATGCCTTTGGATGATTCTGATTAGCAGCAAAATTAAAAAACATTTGGGCTTGAAGAAAGTCAGATGGATACCCCTCACCTAAATAAAATTTACGACCTAATTGATATTGTGCTTCCGCGTCTCCTTCAGATAAGGCTTTTCGTTCAAGTTCAGTTGCACCGTTAGCAAAATCGCACATACTAAATAAAAATAATGTACTTAATATTGTTATTACTAATTTATTTTTTAACATAATTACCTACGTTTATAAAAAAGAGTTTTTTACTTATAAGTAATTAGGTTTTATAAGTCTACGATTTATAGCATCGCTTATTAGATAATTTTTAAACGAATTTTAGTTATGGGAATATTTCCAGGTAATTTTATAAAGGCTTCATTAGGTTTTAGTGTCATTATATCTGATGAAGAAACTAGAGGAATAACCTTTTTGTTTGCTGATAAAGTAACACCGTCTCTCACTTCGTGTGCACCATAAGATAAGCCCTCATTAAATTCTAATATCTCTCTTTCTCCAAAACTTCTTGAAATGCTATTAGAACTTTCGGGGTCATAGTCTGCAAAAACAATTCTAGTTGCGCAATTACTAACTATTGTTTTAGTTATACTTTTGCCATAAATAGTTTCTAATTGAGAAGGTGCTTGGAGCGCTATAACTGCACAACCACCATATTTTCTCCCCTCAGTAAGTAAAGTTTCTAGACCTTGTAATTTATTTAAAGTTGGCAACTCATCAATTATATACCATATCCTTCTATCTAAATTCGGCTCTAAATCTAGTAAACTGCGTATTGCTATAGAATACCAGCAGCTAATAAGAGGAACCATAGCAGCTCTTTGGCGTGGGTCACAAGACAGGAAAAGCCAACTGTCGTCATCAGAATTTTGAACCCATTTTTTAATTGAAAATGGATCTTGTGTGTCCTTTAATAATTCCAGAAATCCTAAATAAGAAGCGGCAACAGATCTTACCGAAGCAGCTGTTTTTTCGGAATTCATATCGATAGAAGCCATTGCTTTAGTGCCTTCTAAGAAACTGCATAGATTAGGCAAAGGTTCATATAAAACCCATCTTTTTAGGTCTGATAAAGTATTACTAATTTTAAGTTTGATTAGTAATGAGCTTAAAAGAGATCGTCCAGCTATTTTCCAATAATTATCTTGGTCGGAATGATTAAGCGGTATAAAGCTTTCAGCTATACTTTCAAAATCGAATGAATCTTCACATTCAATCCAGGGATGCCATTTTAAACTTTTACTATCTGTTGGATTTAGAATAATGTCCTTATCTTCCCTATAGTATTTTTTTATGAAAGTTCCAGTAGTATCTACAATTACTGTTTTTTGCTTATTGGTACGAATTTGATCTAGAAAATGAAATAAGCATACTGTTTTGCCACTTCCAGTTCCCCCCGTTATTAAAAAATGTTTTGTTTCCGAATTTTTTAATAATGGAAGTTTACCTATATTTAATTTTGATGCTTTATTAGTAAGAAGTAGCTTTAATTTCAAAAAGATTGGTGAAATTATTTTATTTCCAGAAATATGCCTTTTTCTTTGCCATAAATAACCTCTAAAAAAGAAGTAAGCAATGATAAGGCAAAAAATCATACAAGCATATTTTAGGGTATTTAAGACTATTTGTAATGATATTAAAATAAGCTTATCGTAATAGGGTTTAGTTGCATTTTTAATTTGTATAGATTTAAAACTAATTGGTTTTTGGTAACGAACATGACTAATTTTCTCCCATGTTGTTGGATTTATTTCAATTTCATCTAACATTGAAGATTGAATGTAATACCAAGTACTATAAAAATAAACCGATGGGACTTGAATCAACTTAAAAGAAAAAAGCAAAATACCAATTAAGAATGAAGTAAATAATGCTGTTTTTATTACTTGTCGGATCATCCTAATTCGATGAATCCAAATTTGGCCGCCTTCGGTTAAGATTTTAGCAAACGCCATTATTTCCTACTTAATTAAGTTACGAGTTAAAATTTCTCTTAATTGTGAATAGATTTGGTCTATACTCAAATTTGAAATGCTATGATTATTTTTGATTGCTTCTGAAATTATCTTAGCTTTGATATATCCCTCAGTAAACTTGAGTGTTAATAAAGTTACAATTATTAGTAATGGCATAATAACAAGAGAACATGGAATACAAAGAACTGTTATTGATAAGCAAATTAATATGAATGATAAAGATAACCAGATAATGTTCTCAATTTTTGTTTTAAGAAATGCTAAGTTTACGGAACAAATGATTACATCTTCAGAGCTAAAAACGTATCTATATATATTTGTTAACAAATAAAGGTTAACAAGGGAAGGTGTTAAAGCAATGAAGGTCATAATAAACATTTCTATTGAAGAATTAATGCCGATGTAAAATGAAAATAAAAGAATAAAAATAATTATTAAAAAAAATTCAATTATTGTTTTAGGTTTATTTGCAAAAAATAAAAATAGCATTTTACACCTTTAATTTTTAATCCATTCTGGAATTTCACCTTGATGAATTTTATTAACAATATTAGAACCTTTTTCAATTTTAAATATTCCTTTTGACATAGGACTTACGGCCAGCCGTTCATATCCATATTTATCGTATTCTTTTTCAAATCTATGAGAAATATATCTTTCTTTTTCAGAATTGTAAGAATTATTGTTTTTTATTCCTTCTGTAACCATGTTTGAATTTCTATCGTAGTCAACAACAAGTCTTTGCCTTTCTTCATTTATCTGGTCTTTAGATATATTCTCTGCACTAGCTCTTGACATGTAATTTTCCCATAATAGATTCTTGACCTCTTCTTTGTTAATTGAATTAACCATTGCATTTTGAAATGATTTATTTGGATCAATTTTTTGATTATACGAGAGCTGATCATTTTGCTTTATTTGAGATATAAAAGATTGAATTAGCTCTCCTTTTAAATTGTCATTATTTCCATTCAAAATACTGATAGTATTGCTGAATCCTCCAGTTTTACAATTAGCCCAATTAATAAATTCCTGGTTTAAATTTTCTCTAAAAGATAGGGAATTATTTTTTGCCCAAGTAATGTTTTCAGAAACTTGTTCCATTTTATTAATAGCATTTTGATATGAGCTTTGTGAATTTTTCACTTCGTCTATTGCATTACAGTAATTATATGAAATTCGGGTAGTTTCATCCTGAATACTTGAAGTTGATTGAGATTCAGCAAATCCATTTATTTTTTGAAGGTTTTTTTGAAAATCAACATTTCTAGAAAAATTTATTGCAGAATTTATTAACTCATCTTGAGAAACATTTCTGTCTTTTGAGGTTGTTATACCTGCAGAAACTCCAAAACATTTCCAGATCTCTCCTATTCCAGCAGAAGCGCTAGCTATAAGAGCCCAACTTTCCCGTTTGTTTAAACCAAATTGCTTGCCCCAATTTTCAACTGCATTCTCACAATATCGAGCGCTATTTTGAATATCTTCAGCTTCCTTATAGGAAATGTTTTCATTATAATTTGATGAATTGGTTAAATGTTCAGTTAAATCAGAAGCTGTTTTACCACTTTGCGCAATACTTTCAGCAAAAGACTTTTGAGTATTTTCTAAATACGATTCAGCAGTCTGTTGTGCTTTTTGAAAACTCGAATTGATAGCCTCGTCTGAAGTAACTGATTTTAATAAATCGGAGTTATTTTGCTTTAGATATCCATCTTGAGTTGTATAAATAGCTTGATAAGAACCAGTATTTTCACTCATGTATCCAGACGAAATGGAAGCCGCATAATTTTCTTGGAATGCTGTTGCATTCTTATAGGAAGTTTGACCATAAGAAGCGTTCGCAAAACTATAGTTTCCTGTAGATTGCTCATTTGAAGCCGTAGCAGCTGCATTTTGGGAAGGAGACATTATAGAGCTAGCTAAATGTATTAGCGAGCCTATTCCACCAAACATTATCGAATAACTAATATAAGCTACGAGTAATGTTAAATAACCAGCTAAGGCAAAAACGTCTTGAGCAATATTATCTAAACCCTCACTTGTAAATAAACTTAATCCTGTGCTTTCTCCTGGAAATAAATAATGCGTTTTTTCTCTAGCAGCAATTTTCATCAAATAATTCAATATTGTGTAAAAAGGCCCCCACATTTGAACCCAAACCATCATTTTCATCCAATTAAATAAAAGAGAATACCCCATAGGAAGGAGTGATAGTGGTATGATCAATATTATGGATCCATATAACAAGCATTCAAAAATAATTCTCATCATAATAATAGATTTTTGAGATAAACCTCCGCCTGTTATGTAATAACTCCTTTGCTGCTGATAAGCTCTGCTTTTAGCAAGTTCTGTGCTACTAAATTCCTTTGTTAAAAAATTTATCATTAAAAGTTGGCTTATTAAATTATCTGCTTCTTTTGTAATGTTGGTTAGGGCTTTAAAAGTAAAAGGAAGGTTTTTAACAATCTCTGGTGTAGCATGAAAGTTTTTTTCTTGTTCAAATATTGGCTTCATAGCTGCAACAGCTTGCTGACATGTCAAATATTTATATTTATCTAAGCTGCTTGATTTAGCATAAGGATCGCTATATTTAATCATCCTTACTTGTGATGCATTTTTTTCAAAAAAATCCCATAGATCAGTGGCTTTTTTCATTTGATCTAATGAATATTTGCCAAGCGCAATGTCATAAAATATACATTGCTTAGAAAAGCTTTTTAAATTCTCTTCAAGATCTGCATTTGCAATTTTGTACTTAGATATATCCAGATAAGACTCTGCTCCTAAAAGCATTCCTGTTTTTTCATATTCTTCATCATGCGGAAGATGCATTGCAGTTTCAAATGCTGTTGTAATTTTATATCCAATTGTAGAAATTATTTCGCCAAACATTGCAATTGGAAGAGGAACGTTATCTACGCTTTTCGATGTTTGAGTCAAGCAATCCTCAATTCTGACTCTTTTATGAGGAACAAAAATTATAGAAATCACTATTAAAGGAACTAAATAATGAAGAAAAATTCCTTCAAAGGAGGGTTTAAACAACGATTTTACTAAAATACAAAAACAACCTAACATTGCAGAAAAAAACATTAATGGTCTTACAATGGATGTGCCATCACCATAAAAAAGCATTGCTATAGCATTAAATATATAGTAGTACCAATCTAATCCCCCATAAGTATAAATTGTTGAATTCATTATTAATCCTTAATCAAGTCTTACTTGTGATGCAATTTCTTGTTCAATTAAATTGATTTTTTCAATCATTCTGAATTCCTTTTCAAAAAGATCAGAAGAGCGGAGTTTATATTCATTAATTTTTCTTTCAACTTTTTCAAGTTCAAGTAAATATTCATCAATATTATCTGAGAAGTATTGATGTTTTCTTAGCTGCACACATCCTTCATGTACAATTTGCTTAACTTCTCTTAAATAAGTGACAAGTAAGTCCACTGCAATAACTTCGGCAATTTGGATTAAATCAACGGGAGACGTACCTTTCTTATAAACTGTTAAAACGTTTATAATTTTGAATAACGGAAATCTTGTCTTAAAAATTAAATCTTTTTCTTCTTCGGTTAGACAAGCATCATCATGAATAATTTTATTTTGAATACCTTCTAGTAAAAATTTTATTTTTCCTATCCAGGAATCTTCAGGACTTATTTCAAAATTATATTCTCTTAAATGCAAAGCCTTGTCGTTAAAATCATTTTCTCTTGCATAAATGGTCGTATGACCGCCATTTAATATAACTTGTAAAAAGGATTCGTCAAATATCCTTGATTGCCAAAATTGATTTTCTAAAACATCTTTTGTTTTAACCGATACTATAGTACCCATTAACGACATGAAAAATTCTTTTAAATCATTATTTGAAGTAGATAATGAAGGATGCTTCTTGATTGCTTCCCAAGCTATGTTAAATTCTCCCACTAATACATTCCCTAAAGTTCCGTTTTTTTCCATGCCTTCAATAACCACTTCAAATTCTTCGGATTGGGAACATTTATGACGTGCACTGACTTGGTCATTAAAAAGTCCAGTTTTTCCACTAAGTGTTCTACAAATTTGCTGACTTGCCGCAGTATTTTTAGGCCATACGGCTCCAACTGCTTGAGTTGCTATTTCACAACTATTTATATTCATTGAATTTATTGTATTGGCCCAAGATTGTAATTGCTTCATACAATTTACAGCTTGGGGAGAAACACACTCAGCACTTAACAAGAAAGCAAATCCTGCGGCACCGCTTGCAATGCTTTTCAATGTATTTACAATTTGCTCTCCATTAATAAATGAAATGCCACCTGTAAAAATATCAATTCCTCCACAACCTGCGTCAAATTTTGGTAATGATATTGTAGCTACTTTTGTGTTCATTACGCGATTTCTTACAACGGCTCCCCCGCCTGTAGCGTAGCCTGCTCTTTGACCGTTATAAATGTCACCACCATTGACATTGATTGAGCTATTTACATTTTTAAAATAGCGATTTAGTTCTTTGCTAATGTTAGCTTCAAGCAAGCAGATATTGGAAATAAATAAGAGCAGTAAAAAAACAATTTTGCTATTCATCAACTTCTCCAAAAAGATTAACAATGTTATTTTCAATTTGCTCTAATGAAATCATACCAAATCCAATAGGTATTAATTCTTCAGTTTTTGGGTTAAGCATGATTAGGGATGGATAAATTGATATTCCTAGTTTATCGACAATTCCTTGATCTAATTGTGCGTTTGGAAATGCAGGAATTATTTCTCCATCAACCGAAACAGGAATTAATTCCCATTTATGTTTTTTTACAAACTCTTTTACCACTAAGGCAAAAGCTTGGGATTCTTTGTTACCTTTCGTAAATAGAATTAATCCAAACTCTTCTTTTAACAAACCAATGAGCTTATTTTTTTTGTCTCTTTCGATATCTTTGGCAATAGTTACCCCATACTGAGTAATAGGGTTATTTATTGTAGAGTCTAATTCAGGATTAGAAAGTAGAATTTTAGTCCAAATTTTAGAAAATTTACTTGATCTATCCATTATTTTCTTTTGCTCTATCATTAGTGATTCAATATTTTCCTCTGTTGGATCTAAAACAGCTTGAGATAGTTTTGTTTCATACGTTTTTCTTTCGATTTCCATTTGCGCTACAGGGGATAATTTATCACTTTCTTCATGATAGTTATTTTGTTTTTTTACTTTATCTTCATACCAAGACCACCCCTCGGCTTTCCGATTAAGCCATCCAGCACTTAATTGCTCTGAATAAAAAGTTAGAAATAATAATAGAAAGAATTTCATCGAATACTTCATTGTTTTCCTTCCTTTAAATTTTTTATTCGATTTGTAAGACCATGCTTTAACCTTTCTACTTTTTGATTGAAATCTGAAGGGAGTTTAGATTCGAAATATTTTTCATCAAAAACTTTGCTTAAATCTAAATTACTAAAGTCAATAGCTGAAATTTCTTCGATAGTAAGCCCTCGGCAATTAGGCTTTTTAGGGCTACCCCAGTCTAATTTTAATTGTTTGTGGGCTTCCTCTTGAAATACCTTAGACAGCTTTGAATCATAACAGCAAAATGAATGGGTATAAGAAGTTGTCATGGTATTAGCGATGGTATTCTCATAACTACCGATATAATGGCAAAATCCCCTTTCTCTCATATCACTTAGTGCAATCTCTTCTGAATTGCATTTAGCTAAGCCCGCTTCCTTTGCCAGCCCTGTAAACTGAAAACAACAATCATATAAAAGATCTTCTGCAATATTCTTGCTACATTCTTTTGGTTTTCCAGAAAATATAAGTATTTTACTTCCCGAAATGTTATTTGTTTCCATTTCTTTTTTTATTTGATCGAAAACAGCAAGTTTTGTTGTAACGGCATTCAATGATAGATTAGGATTGTATGACAAATCCCAATCATCAGGACTTTGACCTATTTGAGGATTGTCATTATATTTTATTACTTTAGGATTAACTTTGAATGGGCATTCGTAAAGGATTTCCCATAAACAACAACCAATTTCATTACTATTAAGACATTTTTTTGATCTAAATTGGCAATTCCTTTGCCTTAATTCAGCGCACGTATTTAATTTTTCTAAAGAACCAAGATATGATATTTTTTGTTTCCAGCATTTTCGATAAACTTGTTTGCCATTTATTTCCTTGAATGGAGTTTCATCGATGCATTCAGAATGCAAATATGTAAAGTTTGGATCTTGTAGAAGATTAGTTTCATCTTCAATTACCCAAAACTCTTTATCTTCAATAAAGCTTTCGTTTTGAATTAATTTTACTTTTTCATTGAAGTTATGACAGTTTTTACTATCGTCCTTATGTTTCCAAACTATCTCTAAATCATAATTATCTAATAAGCTTCCATTACCCACATAAATCGTATATTTTTCTATAGACTGATCATTTGATAATTCCCTATCCCACTTCTTCTTTGATTTTGTAGCATCACTTTTCCAAAAGTATTCCTCATACTTTATATGTCCTATACATCCTTTTACTTTTTTCTCTATTTTAGGCTTATGAACAACGTTAACGTGTAGATTCCTTATTATCTCTTTAATATAAGGAACGTCTGATTGATTGCATTTCTCTAAGTTTGTCTTGATTAAAGTCTCAGTTTGATATTCATCAATGTATTGGTCATAATTTTGGAAATACTCTTCAGATTTTTCTAAAAAATTATCGTCTGAATCTATTTTATTTTTCTGAAAGTTTTCATTAACTTGTTTAGATAATAAAAAATTATTAATTTCTGAATTTGGGCGATTTCCTGATATAATACTATCTTCTAGATTAGAGCTATCAATCTTATTTATTTCTGTTTGGGTTACACCTAAATTTTCAATTTCAAAATTTTTCATTGAGTTTTTTGAAAACTTGTTTAAATCATTACCAAAACTTTTTCCCTCTAATAAATATTCATTGGGGCTCTTAGCAAATCCAGCTGAAAAATAAAGCAACATATTTAATATGAAGATCAAAAAAACGTTCACTTTATTCCTCCAGCAACCATTGCAGCTTTAATTGCATCAAGGCAACATTGTTTTTTTGACCAAATCAAATATACGACGTCTTCACCCCCATATGGATATGTTTTGAAAGCTCCCCATAAAACATCACTAGACCCAAGTGGATGACAATTTCCGCTCGTCTGAGGAATTGGATGTGTAATTTGGGTTTTATAAATGCTTTTTTTAATAATTGGCATAAACTTAGATTCACAATAATCGTTTTCACTAAAGCCTTTTAATTGAAATGCTCTATGTAATTTTGCTATAACTCTATGAGCAATCAATGATGTTGCCTGACAAGTGCCTACGTGATGAGCTACCGTACCATTTAAAGGGTATAATGATCCTTGGCAACCAGCACACCAAAATAGCTTATCTAAAGCTACATTTGCAGTAGCTGAGAGGCAATCAATTGCACAAATGCCTTGAGTTACAGGATTTGAAAAAAAGCCAGCTTCTGGATTTAAAATTAACGCTAACTGATCGTCTTTCCAAGTAGGATCAAGTTCAGAAAAAAAAGGTATGCCCATTTCTTCTTTACTAATACAGACAAAATCAGTCAGGATTTCAAGTAATGCAAATAATGGAAATTGATAAAAATGGCTTTGATAAAAGCTTTGTTTAGAAGGACCGTCTGCAATTATTCCTGATGATCCTCTATCTCTACTACTTTCAGGAAAAACTTCAATACCACCTAATCCCACTAATTTAAAAGCATGAGTAGTGACATCAATCATATATAGCGGTTCCCAAAAAGATAATGGAATTCCAGCCTTTGGAGGAGTGCCTTTACAGAAACAAAACGTCTGATAATCTTTTTCGTTAATTTCTGTAGTTTCACTTACATTAATGCCTGCTATAGTAATTGGAAAAACACAATCCCAGCATACATCTGTAATTGGATTGATCATTTTAGAATTAGCAAAAGTAGTTAATGTTAAGAATAAAAGGATGAACTTAAGCATCTAATCTCCTTAGGAGGTTAGCGGCGATTTTAGTATCGCCCTTTTGCTTGAATAGTTCTAAAATATGCTTTATAGAAACATTGCCGGTAACTTTGTCATATCGATCGCCATCTCGTAAAACAAAAGTCGGAACACGTTCAATATTTAGATCTCTAAATGACTTAGGGTTTACTTGTATAGGTACTCTTACTCCTATTTTTCTAAGATTTAAAATGGTTCTAGCTAGTTCATTAAAACTATTATTAGGTAGTCCATTTAAAACAAAAACACCATTAACTTTCTCTAATTCTTGCGATAATACTATCCATGTATAACTAGGAACACTAAAAGAAATATAAACTTCGATATTAGGCCTTTCTCCAAAATCTAAAGAATCTTGAACAAAGCATTTACCTTTCCCAGCGTTGTTATTTTTTTCATTAGCTTTTAATGAAGGATTTTCATTTTGAAATTTAGTTAATTCCTCTTGTAATTGCTTAGCTGTTCTTTTTTGAATATCGATACTTTTGAAAAATTCTTCATCGATATTTTGTTCACTTGTTTTTATATTTTTTTTAAACCATTCGATTATTTGTTGTTGTGGTTCTTGATAAACAAAATCATGCGAATTACAAAATAAATTATTTGTAGATAAGAAAATAAGATAGAATAAAAGAATTATCATAGGTAAAACTCCTCAATTTTTAAAGAGCTACCCTCTTGAGATACTTTAGCTGGTACGTTTTTTATGTTTAATTTGTTTGACAAAATGCCATTTTGATCAAAGTAAACTTCTCTATTTTTTAATTTTTCAACTTCTAATGGAGAGCCATTAATTAAAATCCATTTGGTTTCACCGTTTTGATTTTCAGCCCATGTTAATTGTTTAGGGTCATTAGCATCGAAAAACAATAGTGATTTAGAATAACAAAAATTATTTAAAGGGTTATATTTCGTTCCCTTTGCTATTACCACTTTATTATTATGATCTAAAATATCTTCTTTCAAAACGATTGTAGGATCATAGTAATGAGAGTTGTATTTTTTAGCCTTTGGCAAATTAATAGGCTTCGGTTCCTTTAATAAATGAGAATATTTAATTTTTAAATCTTCTTGAAAACATAAAATTTCTTCTTTTTTCTTATTGGTAATTTGCTGTTTTAAATAGTCAACAAAATCCTCTTCCTTAACTGCAAAAGTTTCCCCAATAACACCTAAATCTTTTCCAAAAATATTACTGGTCAAAATGGTAAATATTAATGCAGTTAAAAAACGGGGCATACAACCTCTTCAACTGCATTTTCGTTAACCAATCCAAATTCTCTATACCTTGAATCAAAGCTATCGGGGTGAGAAGCATAGGCATATAAATAACCATCTGGAATTGTACCTTCTTGAATAGGATGATATTTTTTGCCAGAATCAGATTGACTTTTGATATATCCGCAATTCTCACCATTTATATATAGATAGTTTTCTTTGATAGTTACTGTATCTCCTGGTAATCCTTTAATTATTTTGACAAATTTTTTTGTAAAACCATTAACTCTAAATACAATATAATCATCGTAATTAAATTTATTAGGTCTATTTTTTAAGATAAAAATTGTCTGAGGTAAGCTCGGAGAAGTATTAACACGGACGCCAAAAATTAAGCTAAAAGTTCCAAATACAGAAATAAAAATCCAGAATAATAGTTTTTTTTTATCTGTAATTTTCTTTCTATTTAAGCAAAAATAATTTTTTAATTTAGATGTAAGACACGTCTTACATCTAAATTTTACATGTCCTTCTACTGTCATCTAACTTCTGTTTTTAATTTTAAGAGATAATTAATAGCATCATGAATTGAATAACCTTTTTTTCTTAAATCTTGTAATTGTGCAAACTGATCGGGGTTGGTATTGTATAGCAAGTCTGAAAAAGGGTCTAAAACAAGCCTTGCAATAGAATATCCGCCATTAGAATCACAAATCAGACATTCACTATGTAAATCATGGACTGTTTTAAGGCTTTTAAAGGCAAAAAGTTTTGAATCATTAAAATGAAAAATTTTAAGATTTTGAATCTTTTCAAAGGTCTCATCTTTTTGAGCAAAAAATATGCTCCAATCACTATTAGCTAAAGCAGCACTAGCTCCTGGTGTTGTGGCAAAGTCTTCCAAACCCTGTGTTCCGACAACAAGAGATCCTTTATACTTTCTTAATCTTCTAGCTAATGTTCCAATAAAATTTTCTGTTTGCTTACCTTTTAATAACTCATAAGCTTCATCAATACATATGTAAAAAGGGGTTTTTCTATCCCCTAAAAAAGCCTGTGAAGCAATTGATAAAACAAGTAGTTGAACAACTACAATTTGTAAATCTTTTCTATTATTTAGATCGTCTAATTCCATTAAAACAAATGGATTTCTTAGATTAACGTTGTTCTTACCTTCAAAATATTTGGCATGCATTCCTCTTTTGGTATATGGAAATAGACTTACTCCTAAATTTTGAGCAATAGGATTTGAATGAGAAGAAAGAAAATCTGCAACATCAGTTATGGTTGAGTTATTTTTTTTCTTTTCCCAACACGCTAAAATAGCCGTCTCTATAAAAGTGCTTTCTAAATCAGTAACTCCTTCTGAAGGTTTTGCCATTGTAGATATAATACTTTTAAGAACAGATAAATCATTATCTTTTTCGCTATCATTTTCTGAGACTGAAATACAAGTAAAAGGGTTCAAACAAATATCACTTTTCCCTGAAAATTCAAGGTATTGTCCGCCATATAAATTGCATAGCTTTTCAAAACTTCTCCCAATTTCTAAAACAAACACCTTAGCACCATTCCATAAGCCATTCATCATAAGCTCTTGCATAAATACGGATTTACCAGAGCCACTTTTACCTGTAACAGTTATGTTGTAGTTACCTGTTTTATTATCAAATGGGTTAAAATTTAGTATTTGTCCTCTTCGGCCAACAAATAAAATTCCTGGGGTAATTGTACCAATCCATTCACCTTGAATGGGTACAAAAGCCGGAGCTTCTGAAGTTAGAGTTGTTCGTAATGTTTTCAAATAATCTAAATCTTCAACATATTCACCAAAACACATTGGAAGAGAAGATAGAAAGCTTGGTAAGTGAATGCAGCTATTCTCTGCTAAGATAAAATTATTAATTCTAAAAATACTTTTTAAGGATGTTACAGAATTTTCAAAATTTTCCTTTTTTGACCATACGCCAGCATTTAAAGTAGTTTTGATAAATTTTGCACCTTTTACTCTTTCACTTCTTATATAAACAGATTCCTTTAATTCTTGTTGCAAAGCAGGTATCATTCTTTGCAAAAAAGAAGATCTTCCTTGTTTTTCGGTTAATTGAGATTTAACCTCTACGGCTTTTTCAATAATCGATTGTTTTGGACAATAAACTCCATAATGTAGATAAAATGGAGCCTCAATTTGATAAGAATCCCGGAAAGCCTCTCCTATTAAATTTGACATGTATAGTGGAGACCAATATTCAGGAAAATCTACAGCACGAAAGCTTTTAA
>CCSC01000005.1 GCA_000756735.1 Candidatus Rubidus massiliensis
TCTGTCAAAACATCTTCGATACTCTTCGGTATCTTATTTCTTACGTCTACTCAATTTTCATTTTTCGTTCGCAAGAAGTTATTAACATACATGAACCGTTGCATTTAACGCAACAGCATTTTTTGCATATTTTTTTATTTTCTCATAACTGTATCATTTATAATGCATTACGCACTGAATTTTTTTTTATTTTTAAGATAATTTTACTTGAGTTTTGCTATCATTTTATTTAGTTTTTTTAGTCTATTCTCATTTAAATTTTGCCTATTATAAAGGTCAGATTTTCATAATGTATCTAAACTAGATAAATCCTGAAATAGTGATTCAAACTTTGAATTAGAATTTAATTAGACCAAAATAATCTCTTGCAAACTCAAGGCTAATTTAATCTCAATACTAACAAAAAAGTAGTTAGAAACATGTCCAATATGAGGTTATAGGAAAATCAAACATTACCGTACCAACTTATCTAAAGTAATTATTGTAGATAGAAAAAAAGGTTTTCGAAAGCTTTGTTTTGCCTATTAATATCATATCGTTAGTTGCAACTTTAGATAAATTCAAAATAAACTTGTACACTCGAGAAAATGAGGGGGATTTTTTTGTATAATAAAAAATTGATCGATCTAAATTATATCCATAATAAAAGTATTAAAGTGGTTGATTAATTCTTAAAAAAAAGATTATTTTTAAACTTATGTTTTATTTAAACTATTTTATTTTAAAAAACTTTAATTAAGGAAAAAAGAGACTCTACCAAGCTGCATTGATTTTATGACTTACAATGTCAATTATTCCAGAGAAGCAATGAACGAATTTGCTCAAATAATTATGGATCTTCGCAAAAAAATATATTTGATCTTTTTTTGGAGACCTTGTTCTGTAAGCAATTGCTAAAACCCGAGATAATAGTTTCTTAAATTTTCTATCAGAAAGAGTCGCTCTTCATTTGCTAAAGCAAATTTCGAGCTCTCATTTCTTGTTTGGTTTTACCCATAATTCCTTGACTGGTCATTATGGGCTTTAAACAGACGCTCTAACGAGCTATGCAATTACTTTTCTTTATAGACATCTAAAGCCTACATCTTTCCCACAATTTCCTGAAGCTCATTACAAGCTTCATTTAAGAGACTTTCTACGAACTTTTTCCAATAAAGCTCGTTAGAGCGCCTGTTTAAAGCCCTTAAGTGACTGAAAGGAACTAAGGGGAAGATCAGATAAATATATTAGAGCTCGAAATTTGCTTTAGCAAATGAAGAGCGACTCTTTCTAATAGAGAATCCTCTAGAAATTATTAATTTTGGATTGACTAAACCGATGATTTTAGCAATATTTAGAAAGTCAGCTTAAAAAACCTTCAAACTTGAGATATGTAAGACATGTATCACATCTAATTTTGCTAAAAACTAAACTGTACGATTTAAATAAAGGTAACTCAGTTAAAAGTAGGCTATCCGCAAAATAGATTAATTATAAAATTAAAATGTTTAGTAATCCCAATGTGAAACTGAAAGAATTTGTTGATTTTAAGATTTTAAGGATTTGAGACCAGATAAACCTAAAAGAATAACCTAAAGTGCAAAGCGTTATGGGATGCTATGAAATATAAGGCCAATGATTATCATTTCAATCAAATCCATCCTAATTTTTTTCATCATTTTTATTTCTTTTTTGGAAAAGAGCTTTCAGGAAAGGACATTAAGCTTGAATTAACGATTATCCATTAAGAATAAAACCATTTCTTATAAGCAACTGTAGGCAAAACTACTATTTTGTCATAGAGAAGTGGAAAACGAAAAATACAAACTCTCTATATTCAAACTAGTGTTTGTTGATTGGCATTTTAAGGGCTTGAAAAGGGAAAGCGAAATGTTGAAGATTTAAGGATTTGCGACGAAGATCAACCCTAAAGAGATAATTTAAGGAGCAAGGCGTTAAATAACGACATTACAACTCCTATGCAAAAGCCTAAAATGGAAAAGAGGCAAAAAGGTTTGAGTGATTGAGCTTTTTGGCAATGAGAAGCGGAAAACGAAAAAGGAATAGGGCAAGATTTGTGACGAAGATCAACCCTAAAAGGGTTGGTTGAGGAGCAAAGCTTGAGATTATGGCTTTTGCAGTTCGCTTATCATGGCAAAAAACGAATGAGCTCAAACCAAAAAAAAAAAGCCTGGCGGCGACCTACTCTCCCACACTCTTGTGTGCAGTACCATTGGCGATGAAGAGCTTGACTTCTGAGTTCGGGATGGGATCAGGTATTTCCTCTTCTCTAGTGCCACCAGGC